>JAGLDB010000170.1 GCA_023145935.1 Candidatus Sabulitectum sp.
TTAGTAGGATGATGTGGGTTTGGTTAGGCTGTGTCAATGGTGATGGACTGCAATAAAAAGTAAACAGATGTATACATAGCATGGGGATTCACGTGGATTACCTGAGTCTGTTAAACTGGAAGGTTTGAGATGGATAAGCAATTATTAGAGTGTCAGGAGGAAATAAAGATTTCTTGGCGAGTGAAGACAAACACCGTTTTCAGAAACCGACCCTGTCCAGTTGACCCTCTTTTGGTTAGATACTGAAAAGCGCCCGGTGAAGGGCGTTTTCAGATACAGTATATGTCTCTCTGTTTTTTGTGTCAAGAATTGACAAATCTGCTGAATTTGCGATAATTAGCGTGGTGCAGGGTTATGGCAGGTGTTGGATATCTACAGGTGCAGGCAGCTATTCAGGGAGAGTAAAATGACAAGAACAGTTCCTTTGGAAGACTTCTTTAGAAAACCCGAAAAAAACATGGTTAGACTCAGCCCTGACGGGGAAAGACTTGCGTGGATGGAGCCCTGGAAACACCGATTGAATGTTCATGTAAAAAACCTGGATTCAGGTGAGACTACCCGTGTAACCGCCGCAACTGAGCGCGATCTGTCCGGATATGTGTGGGCAAACAACAATCGTATTGTCTATATGATGGACAAGGGCGGGAACGAGAATCAGAGACTTTACGGGGTTTCTGAAGACGGTTCTAATCTTACCGATTTCACTCCGTTTGAGAATGTAAAATGCAGCATATTGAATGATCTGGCAGACGACCATGAGCACATTCTATTTCAGATGAACAAGAGAGACAAGAAAATTTTTGATGTTTACCGGTTGAATGTTGATACTGGAGCAATAGAATTGGTAGGCGAGAATCCGGGTAATGTATCAGAGTGGTTCACTGACCATATTGGAAAGCTCAGACTTGCCAGAACAACTGATGGAGTGAACACCGGAGTAATTTACAGAGAGAACGAACAAACCGAATGGCATCAGATTGCTTCCTATGATTTCAGGGAACATGCCAAGCCAATATTCTTCACTCCTGATAACAGAGCCATTTATGTTTCGTCAAATGTGAATCGGGATAAGGCTGCGATCTTCGAATATGACCTGGATACAGGTAAGGAAGGTCAACTGGTCTTCGAGCATCCCGAAGTGGATGTATGGCATCTGATGTTCTCACGGAAGCGGCAGAGTATTACTGGTGTTTCATTCAATACAGACAGGCGCTGCTTTCATTTCTTTGATGAATTCAGCAAAAGGATTCAGGTGTTTCTGGATGAAGCTCTTCCGGGATATCACAACAGCGTAACCTCTTTTGATCGAGAGGAAACGAAGTGTGTTGTTCATTCCGGAAGTGATCGCACTACGGGTACATACTATCTGCTGGATCTTGAGAAATGGGAGATGAAGAAACTCTTTGACCTTTCGCCCTGGTTCAAAGAGGATGAAATGGCAGAGATGAAGCCAATCGAATACACCTCACGGGACGGTAGAAAAATTCACGGGTATCTAACACTGCCAATTGGTGAAAAACCCGAGAATCTGCCTCTTATTGTTAACCCTCACGGAGGCCCCTGGACCAGAAACACCTGGGGGTTCAGACCGTCTGTCCAATTTCTTGCCAACAGGGGATTTGCTGTGCTTCAGATGAATTTCAGAGGCTCAACAGGCTATGGACGCAAGTTTCTGGAAAGTGGTTACGGCCAATGGGGTCTGGCAATGCAGGATGACATTACAGATGCTGTGCTCTGGGCCATCAAGCAGGGAATTGCCCACCCTGACCGCATAGCGATCTACGGAGTCAGCTACGGTGGATATGCCACCTTGATGGGGATTGTTAAAACACCGGAGCTGTATGCTGCTGCTGTGGACTATGTGGGGGTGACAAACCTCTTTACTATTCTGGAGAATATGCCCCCTTACTGGGAGCATATGCGGGAGATGATGTACGCAAGAATAGGGCATCCGCAAAAGGATCGTGAGCGTCTTACAAATACATCTCCAGCATTGAATGCAGACAAAATAAAGACCCCTCTGTTTGTTGCTCAGGGGGCCAACGACCCTCGTGTAAACAAAAGTGAATCAGATCAAATGGTCAATGCACTTAGAAACAGGGGAATTCATGTGGAATACATGGTTAAGGAAAATGAAGGCCATGGATTTAACAACGAGGAAAACCAGTTTGACTTTTTCCGCAGGATGGAAAAGTTTTTGAAGAAACATATTCAGCTCAAATGCTGAGTTGAACGAAAAGAATGTGATTCTCTGAATCCTGTTATGTTGACTGGAAGGAGCACGGTTGGTATAAACTGTTTCAGAGGGATATTGAGCAGGTGGGAGATTGGTGGAATCTCCTGCCTGTGTTGCAAGAAGTCAGGTAAGATATCGCCTTGTCCCTGATAGGATATTCTGAGGCGTTCTCTTTTTTTACCACTGCTCTTCTTAAACAGACAAGGGCTTAACAAACAGGAAAGGGCTTAATCAGGGATGCAGGAATTTCTTCTTCTGGAAAGCGGAGCAGAATTCTCACCGGACAGGATTCATCGCTATTCGCTGTGGAGAATATGGGACAGAGACAAACCTTACGCAGCATTTGTGGGTTTGAACCCGTCCACTGCAGATGAGCAAAAAAATGATCCAACTGTAAGACGTTGCATTAACTACGCCAGAGACTGGGGTTACGGAGGGCTTATCATGCTGAACATATTCGCTTACAGATCAACTGATCCCGGGAATCTTTACACTGCTTCTGACCCTGTAGGGCCAGAGAATGATTCTTTCATTGGCACTGTAAGCAGCAGAGCAGGTATTACAGTTGCGGCATGGGGTAACCACGGAGAATTTCTTAACCGGGGCAGGGAAGTGGTGGCACTTCTCAAGGATCCGCAATGCCTTAAACTAACCAAGGCCGGTTGTCCTGGGCACCCGCTGTATCTCAGGAAAGACCTGATGCCGGTTCCATTCAAGTAAGTAGCATCATTCATCAGACTGATAGAGTTTTGTATGGAGATGGAGACCCTATTCTTATTCAGCCATTGCCATCCGGCATCCGGGAAACTATGCTCTTTCTGGAAGATTCAGGTGGTCAGATACATGGTTTACCGGTATCTGAAATCAGGTAACAACTTAGAGACAGGTGCCGCATGAGACATTTAAGCAATTTTTTACAAATATCTATTCCTTTCCTGGTTTTTGTCTGTCCGGCGTTTGCAGGAGACAATCCGATCACCAGGGCTGGTAAGGAAGAAATACTCTCTGTGCTGATAAGCGACTCAACTGTAAGGGCATATGCAAGAATCGAGATTCCTGATGAGAGAAATGCAACGGTTTATGAAGATTACCTTTCTCTGCATTTGTTTGAAGGTCAGGAATTGCTGTTCAACGGTGTGCGCTCCGAGGTGACAGTGGACTTGCCGTATGAGGAGCATGATACAGTTGTTTACCAGTGGGAGGTTATGATTCCTAATGGGTTCCAGCACGATGCACCTGAAAACAGATGGTGGAATGTGGTCCAGTGGCACGATCAGCCTGATGTAAGGCTTGGGGAAACATGGGCTGACCTGCCCGGCAGTTCTCCTGTGATGTCCCTGCACCTGAAATTCTATGACGGCAAATACTATTTCGCTCCCAGGTATATGCATGTGGAACCGCCAATGGAAGATCTGATCGAGGTTCAACCTGGAGAGTGGATAAAGTTGAGGTTTGAGATCAGATGGTCACTGGGGGATGACGGTTACCTTAAGATTCTTGTTGACGATGATCAACAGCCACATATACACTACACTGGACCCAATATGCACAACGGTTACCAGCATTATCTGAAAATAGGAATGTACAGGCACCCGGACATCGCCACAGATAACACAATAAACCTCAGAAACCTGTTTATATGCAATGAAGGAAGTCAGTACCGCTCTGTTAGAGATCACAGGATCAGATAAACCAGGGAGGGAGAACGGGCAGGAAACTGGAGGTATTGTTAAAGTGATTCTTCGAAAGTCCAGGATAGTTGTGATGCATTCAAAGAAGAATGAGGTAGGTATAAAGGAATAGCAGAATGACTGTGACTCCAGCCCGGATTCCGATGCAACTGACTTGCGTACAGGTTATTTGCCACTTGTGTAAAATGACATGTATGCATTTATCAAGGAGTAGCTATGGTTCATCCAATTATTGAAGATCTTCTATGGAGACACACCACCAAAAAGTACAATACGGAAAAGAAGATTCCACAAGAGGATCTTGATGTTCTTTTTGAAGCTATGCACCTCTCAGCCTCATCCATTAATTCACAACCATGGAAATTTATAATAGTAGATGAGCCTGAGCTTGTGAAAAAAGTTGCTTCATGTACTTATAGCAGTATCGTTAAGTTCAATAAATTTACAGATAATGCTGCAGCTTTCGCTGTTGTTGTTATGGAACCTGGTACTTTTACATCAAAAGCAGGAAGCATTTTTACAAATACAGATTATGCGTTAATGGATATGGGGATGGCTGTGGAGCATTTTTGCTTACAAGCAGCAGAATTGAAACTAGGAACTTGTATATTGGGTTGGCGTAGACAGGGGGCAATAAAGAAACTTTTAAGTATTCCCAATATTAAAAAAGTGAGTCTTGTGATTGCAATTGGTTATGAAGAAAATCCTGTAATTAGAAAAAAAACAAGAAAACCTATAGATGAAATGAGCTCATATAACAAATATTAATAAAATTTATTGATTTTTAAAGGAAATAGTAAG
>JAGLDB010000171.1 GCA_023145935.1 Candidatus Sabulitectum sp.
CCCCTGCAAGTCTCTTGTAGAATACATAACAGAGAGCCTGTTCTTCCATCCAGAATTCGTCATTGTCGATCTCGGCACCGCCCATTCTGTCAAGAGATATCTGAGCAGCCTGCATAACAGCATTTAGAGCCATGGTAGATTCCACAAATGAATTCATAGCCTGAGACATCTCAGGGGAAAGATTGCCCCCCGGGGTCAAAGAATCAACATGAGCGATGACCGGAATAGCGTACTCTGTGTAATCGAATCTTGGAGGGTCCATGCCAAGGGCTTTTATCGCAGAACCGTAGAGATCGATTACTTTATCCAGCCCTCTGTCAAAAATATAACCTGGCCCCATGCTCACCACTCCCAGGAAATCTGTGGGAATACCGGCAATATTTGAGAAGGTATTTACAGAATTCTTGATTCTTCCGATCTCAGCATCTACTCGGCTACCGTTCTTGGTGGGTGAAACAAGCAGTCTCTGTCTGCTGGTATTCCCAGGCATTGCAAGACCGTTTGGTCCGCTTGACCAGTCGCCATTGTCTGATGAACCACTCCAGTCATAGTCATCGTCCCAGCCCTTGTGAAGCCTTCTGCGCGCTTTGTTCAAACCTGACGAGAAAGAAAGATTGGTACTTACATTTTCCGGTACCCAGATCTCTACTCTTGTATGGGTGTAGCCTGAGGGGAAGTAGCGAATGTAGTAACCAGCTGGATGCAGAGACCATCTGCCTTCGGGAATGTCTCTTTCGTTGTACTGTGCAGGCGGGTTACCGGGAAGAACAGCAATCGCTTCCAGTTCCTCGTAAGATGATTCTGCACTAGACAGCGAGTTTCTTAATCCTGCTTCTGCTTCCATTACTGCTCTTAAAGGCTCCGGCAACTCTCCGAACACCCTGCCCATCATGTCGTCTGGAACAAGAGCCATGTAGCCACCGTTAAGCTCGAAGATCTCATCTGGAGTAAGAAGGGCGGTAACCGTTCGCTGCATGCTTGAGTTCATATCTGTAAACTCGTATTTTGCCAGCACTGCCCAGATAAGTACTTGAACATCCCTTTGAGGAATTTCGCCGTGATTCGAAGAGCGATCCAGAATTGCCTGGATTATGTCTCTTCTGTCCCCAACCAGCGGTGCATAAATGTAACCGTTGCCCCCAGTATCAGAAACATAGGTTCCAGCGTGAAGACAGTAGCTTCTTGTCTCCAGTTCATATGCTCCGGGAAGCAGGAATATTGAACCGTCAGAGTTTACCGGCATATCGTAGAGCTGGGTAAAGAACTCAGGCTCAAAGTTGTCCATGTGGGGAGCTTCTGAAACAGCATCATCGAGACACGATGTGATTGCAGGTTTCTCTTCCAGAAAATCTCCCACAAGAGGTATATTGGAAAGGGAAGGAATATCAACAGGAATGTCCGGAATTGACGGCAGGGAGGGGAATGCCAGTCCCGTCTGCGCTAATCCGGACGCAAGAAGAATTACAAACAATGGTTGCATCATTTTTCTCATTCAAATTTCCTTTCAAAAATTCTGAAAGCGTAAAACAGTTTGTTCAGTTTGTAACAATAACCAAAGCCGTCAATCCTACTCATATTTAGAGTGTGCTGCAACAGCAGAATCCCGGAATTGAGACTAAGCTTGAATACAGTATCGTAATCACTGGTTATCGTGTGAGTTATGCGACTACCCTGCCAATCTTAAGTCGACAGGGTAGTTAATTTTATCTATATCAGATATTTTGTAAGGAAGAGGAAAAGCTCCGTCTGTTCATCAATGCTCATCTGAGTGGTTCTACCGGTACCATGGCCTACTTTTGTCATTGTTCTGAGCAGGATGGGATTGTCAGATGCGTTGGCAGCCTGCAGTTTTGCTGTCGCCCATTTACCAAGATGCGTGCTGCTGGTGTATCTGCGAACTGCAAAATCGCTGTCGCGCCGTACACCCGTACAGGTCATTTATCTGTGAGTACTTCTCCTGCTGCGATGAAATAGTCAAAGACATTGAGCTCAGGGAGGTGGATCCGGATTCACTGACCACCCGGAGCGCCCCTGAGGCTCTCTACCACCTCCGGGATATGCTGTAGAATACTATCGCTCCAAAGAACCTCGAATTCATCCCATCGAATTAATCCATGTTCCAACGCTTCGCCGCAGCCTCTTCTGAAATTGTATGTGCTGTCATCGAGTATCTCAAATGACCAGTCACTTACCGAGTCCGGCAGAGGAATGAATGTTCCGTCAGTGTGAAGCACGCCAAGTGTGTTTCCAAGATGGAATAGAACTGCGTCTTCCGTCAGCCATTCAACAGGATAGTGATAACCATCTTCGCGGTATTCATCAGGAACATCGTATCCGATTATGGGTCCATCCATTGTCAGGGACCTGAATTCAAAGTAATAGCAGATACCACCACCATCTACATTGCTGTAAATGGCGATATCGCTCCAGGGACATTTCATAAAAGTAGTGGATAGAGAAGGGTAGAGATCGTACACCTGATTGATGGTGCAATACTCACGGCTTTCAAATGCCATTGTCTCCAGGTTGTAATAATGAAGACTATCCATGTATTCTTCAATCAGTTGCGGACCGCTCTCATCGTAATAGGTTAAAGCATATTCATCAGGTGTCATGAATTCGCAAACTATGTTATTGCCTACGATCAGTCTTGAATCGGATGTGAAGGAGTATATTGGCATCTCTCCACCGCATGGCGATTGACCCAGGGCTATACCCCTCGCATCGGAACCGTCCGGTCGGCAGAGGATAAGGCCCACAGCCTCTCTTCCGGGGATGTAAAACTCGAAATCCTCCCGTATACCCAATGATCTTGCTATAACTACCCATTCTTCGTCCGGACTGACGGTCATATGCCAGTATCCAAATGTATTCCAGCCAAGGCTCTCAGGGTCCCAGTCCATTCTCCAGGGAGCTTCATGACCGCTGTTCAAGTCGAGAGTAATAAGCTGGTATTCCGATCTTGTTACAGCCAGAACCAGATCTTCTGAAAGATACATGTAGATATCAAAATAATCCTCCAGCTTATCAATATCGAGATCTCCTGGTATAAAGGCATTTTGTGCCAGTGCTGAAGCACTTAAGAGAAGAGACATGAATAAGCAGAGTACCCTTGAGTTTTTATGCATGAAAATTGTCCTTTTCAAAGTTTAGCACTCTCCACGGCTTTCGTAATCATATGCTCGATGCTGATTTCATGCAAAGCTGACAAAATCTCGTATCTGAGGTAAGTGGAATTGGGTTAGTATGTCAGTCTTATCAGCTGATAGAGTAACCAGTTTAAACCAATCAATCAGGATAAGAGACACATTTGAAATGATACCGGAAATTTGTTCGAGAACGGAACCTGTATTATCCTCAATAGGAATGTCCAGGCAGAGAGTGCAAAGAAGCGGGAAAATATCACAGTTGGTTACTGCGTGAGTTATGCGACTACCCTGCAAAATTTAAGTCGGCAGGGTAGTTAATTTCATCTACATCAGATATTTTGTAAGGAAGAGGAAAAGCTCTGTCTGTTCATCTATACTCATCTGAGTAGTTCTTCCTGCACCATGCCCGACCTTTGTCATTGTCCGCAGAATAATGGGGTTATCTGAAACATTTACAGCCTGTAGTTTTGCGGTCATCTTGAACGCGTGCAGCGAGTCAGTTCCCCTGTCATCATGAAGTGATGTTTTCAGAAGGGTTGGAGGAAAGCTTGAACTCTCTTTTACATTGTGATAAGGTGAATACGAGAGCAGCCATTCGAAATCATCGGGTTTGTCTGGATCGCCGTATTCAGATATCCAGTACTTTCCGCCCTGTGTAAGATGAAAGCGCAGCATATCAAGCAGAGGAACTCTGGATACAACCGCACCCCATAATTCAGGGCGTTGTACAAGTGCGGCCCCGGTGAGCAGGCCACCATTGCTGCCGCCCGATATACCAAGATGTTTTCGACTGGAATACCGGCGAACTGAAAAATTATCTTCACCGACAAGTCGTACAGGTCTTTCACCGGCCAGAGCCTCTCCAGCTGCTATGAAATCATCAAAAACATTCTGCTTGTTCCCCAGCATTCCGGCCTTATGCCAGTTCTCGCCGTATTCACCACCGCCACGCAGGTTGGCAACGGTGTAAATACCTCCCTGCTCCAGCCAGAACACAGTGGAGGCAGAGAAGAACGGCTGATTTGATGAGCCGAATCCTCCGTACCCCGTAAGAATTACAGGATTAGAGCCATTCAGCTTAACATCCCGATGGCGCACTATGAACATGGGCACAACCGTATCATCGAAACTCTTGAAAAACACCTGTTCGGTCATATACGCGTCGGTGTTGATCTTCAGATTGGTTTCTATGAATTTCGTTAGCGTATTCCGGTGTATATCATATTGATAGGTCTCACCGGGTTGAAAAGCGGAGGAGTAGTAGACAAACACAGCATCTACCTCGTCTTCACCATAGGGCAGAGAGCCGTTGCCAATGCCGGGATATTCAATTTCTCCGATTCTTTTACCATCCAGAGAATGAATAAATGTATGTGTTCTAACATCGATTGACTGCTTGACAAACATCCTGTCGCCCATCAGACTAAGCCCCAACAGAACATCATCACCCTCTGGAACAAGTGTTTCCCACTTGCTTAAAAGGGGTAGTGATCCGTCCAGGTTAACCTTGCATATCCTGTAGTTTGGTGCCAGGTTGCTTGTTCTTATGTAGAGTAC
>JAGLDB010000172.1 GCA_023145935.1 Candidatus Sabulitectum sp.
TGGGATAAACATATATTGAATCATGCAACAACAATGTACGCTTGACGATACACTACGATTGTAGCATTAAAGAAGTTGCTTTTTGTTATAAATCACCACGGAACTCAGAGGGGGCGGAATGATCAGTCTTGACGATCTGTATTCACTTATTGAAAGCACTTTTGATTTTCTTCTGGTGGTTGATAACAATGAACAGATTCACTACGTAAGCCCTCTCATGAAGAATGTCTGCTCCTCCCTGGATTCTGATGTGATCGGCAATCACCTGACGGAACTGCTGGACAAAAACTCTCTGCGATCTTTCCGTTATGCCATGAAAAAGGTCAGCCATGGTGACCGTGGGGTACTGGCAGTTTTCTCTACAGGTACGACTGATTCTATCCCCATACCCATGAAGGTTGCTTTCACAAAAAGTGTAACAGGCGGGTTTTATCTGATATTCGGGAAGCAGGCCGATTCGCTGCGGAAAATAAATGACTGGGAAAAAGAGGAAAGAGCCAAAGAGCTCTCCTGTCTGTACGCAGTTGCAGAATGGATCGAAGTTTCCACAACGATCAAAGACTTTTTTACCAAGCTTCCACCCTTCCTGGCCCAGGGAATGCGATACCCGGAGGAAGCCACAGTCTACTCGATATACCAGGGAATTGAGTACGGTCAGGAACCTGTGGGAGACAAGTTTATAAAGGTCAGACTGTACATAAGCGGCGAGATGAAGGGCGAGATCAGGGTTGGGTACATAAATGACAAAAAGGATCTGCTTCCTGAAGAATGGAAGATGATGAAGCAGATCGGCAGGATGCTCAGCCTGGCTCTGGAAAGAAAAGAACTCTCGGAAAACATAGCTCTCAAGCAGGGCGAGGAGGAAGAGTTCGGCAACCGCCTCAAAGAACTGGAATCTGAAATTGCAAGCAGGGAATCAGAGCTCAAATCACAGAAACTCAAACTTAACACAGTAGATTCCTACCTGAATCGCGTGAATGAAACAATGAATGAGAACAGCAGACGATTTGAAACCATGTTCAAGGCGATTCCTGACAAAGTTCTAATGATCGATCTTAACTGGGATGTAATAATGAGTAACCGTGATGATATTCTTCCCGGAGAAAAGTGTTTCCGAGCATGCTTCAACCGGGAAACCCCATGTATAAACTGCCGACTGACAAAGATCGTAAAGAACAAAACCCCAATCACTGTTACTTTCAGAGACAAGGATCAATATTTGGAAGTACATGCCCTCCCCGTATTTAACAAAAACGAAGAGGTAGAGGGTATTATGGAATTCTATAGAGATGTTACCCTTGAAAAGACTTACGAACAACAGATCCAGCAGGCGGACAAGCTTGCTTCTCTCGGGCAACTGGTAAGTGGTATTGGACATGAGATCAACAATCCGAATCAGTTTATCCGGGGAAACATTAAAATTGTTAAACAGGCAATGGATGATATGCTGCCCATAGTTGACGAATATCAGGAAACACACCCGGATCTGAAGATCGCCCGTTTAAAATATTCTTTTTTCAGGGAACACATCATGACTCTGGTTGATGATATGGGACATGGATCAGAGAGAATAAAAGGAATTGTGGAGGGTCTTCGAGGCTTCGCCAGGAAGGATGAGGGGCTGCTTGTGGACAATGTGGATATCAACACCCTAATATGCGCCACACAGAGGCTTGTGCAGAACGAAGTCCACAAACACGGCGAGATGCAGCTTGAACTCTCAGAGAACATGACGACATTCCCCGGAAACTCTCAGAAGATAGAGCAGGTGCTGGTTAACCTCATTGTGAATGCTGCCCAGGCCATTCCGGATGACACTAAAGGCCTTATCACCGTAAGCTCTTCAATGGACAAGAATACAGTTGTTGTGGAGATCGAGGACAACGGGAAAGGCATGGATGAAAAGACTCAGAGACAGATCTTTGATCCATTCTTCACTACAAAAAGAGCCAAAGGCGGAACTGGGCTGGGTCTGGCAATCACCTACAGAATTATTGAAGAACATGGAGGAAACATTTCTGTATCCAGCAAACCAGGCATCGGTACAAAATTCACCATAAGAATCTCGGTTGCGGACAGTGCGGAGGAAAAATCATGAACAAGGTACTTATCGTAGATGATGATGTTGCAGTTACCAACTATTTCATGGTCTTCCTCATGCAGACTGAGCGATTTGAATCTACTGTTGTAAACGACTCCAGGAAGGTTGAATCACTTCTTGAACAAAAGGCTTTTGATGTAATTATGCTGGATCTGGATATGCCAAATGTGAGCGGCATAGATATTCTGAATATGATGCAGGCAAAAAATATCACTATACCGGTAATTATTCTTACCGGGGCGAATGATGTGGATCTTGCAGTGAAAAGCATGAAGCGGGGAGCATTTGACTATCTTACAAAACCAGTTGATGATCATCACCTTATTGATGTTCTTGACAATGCCATTGAGCACGGCGCAATGAGTCGGAGGATAGACAAGTCACCTGAGACTTTTACGCAGGAGGAGCTGAATCACCGCAAAGCTTTTGAACACCTGCCAACGATCAATCCAGATATGATCCTTCTTTTTCACAATGCAGAGAGAGTTGCTAAATGTGATCTCAGCATTTTCATCTGGGGCGAGCAGGGTACCGGCAAAGAAAGTCTTGCAAAAGCAATTCACAATGCAAGCCTCAGAACAGACGGACCATTCGTTGCCGTGGATGGTGTTGCACACAGACAGGAAGACTTTTCGTCGGAACTATTTGGTAGAGCAAAAGACTGGAGCGGCAAACACGATGAAAAACAGGGTTTTATTGAAACAGCCAAAGGTGGAACGCTCTTCATTGATAACATTGACTGCCTTGGATTACCAGCCCAGGCCAGACTGAAAAGAGTTATTCAGAATTCAGAGTTCTACCGTGATAATTCCACTGAAATTAAGAAAAGTGATGTGCGTATTATTGTTTCCTCTACATGTGATCTTACCAGCTCACGGTACAAGGATTCTTTTTCCAGAGACCTTCTTTACCATCTGATGGTAAATTCAATGAAAATCCCCCCTTTGAGATCCAGACCTGAAGATATTCCACAGATCATTGACTATTTCATGAAGCAGGAACTTGCAAAACTGAATCGAGAAGCAAGTACCCTCTCTGTCTCATCGGAATTTCTTGACCTGCTTTTGCAATACAGCTACCCTGACAACATTCAAGAACTGCAAAACATCATTGCATGTGCTGTAGTTGCTGCTGAGGGAGACAAGATCACACTGGACGATCTTTCCCCGTACATCCGGGAAAGAATTACTCCCGGTGAAAGCAATGGAGACTTTACACCGTTGACTCTGAAAGATGTTGTAAACGACCACATAGCAAAAACCGTAAAATACTGCGGGGGTGATCTGGATCAGGCGGCGACCCTTCTGGGTATCCCGGCTGAATCAGTAAACGATCACATGAGAAACTGATTGTACTACCAGCTGGTGTTTCCGTTTTCAATAAATCCGTGAGACGGCACAGCCTGGCATTCAAGCTTCCAGCTCTGTCCGATTAATGTGTATCTGTATGCTCCTGCATCAGGACAGACAGCATGGCTGATCTCTTCTATTGAAGAAGGGAATTCTCCATGCTGTACCTGGTGCATTGTGATGGATGTTGAAACTGCAAGCATGTTCACCCGGCATACATTCTGATCTGCAAGATCAATCCCCGCACCGAGGTCGGGCACAGCTATACCGGAAATAACTTCATCCACAGGAATGTTGATAGCAGGGTCGGTTTCCGGCTGCGGGTTGCCACCACAACCTGCAATGAGTAAAACAAAAGAGAGAAGAATCAGATATTTCATACTACCACTCCATTGGTTTGGTTTCAGCTATTTGAATGTACGCAATTTTAAGAAACATAGAAAGATGGTAACAAATAGCAACACACAACAATTGGCTGCTACACTGAACTTCAATGCCGCTTGGACCAGATACCGGATGCCAGAAGCCTTTCCACCAGCCAGAAAATTCCGGTTGCTGCAAAAAGGATCGGAACAAACCACTGATCTATAAGGATCAAACCTGCAAGCATACCAAGTATACCGCCGAAGAGCTCAATTCCAGCCAGGCTCTCACCGCTTACATCCGTAATAAGTTCTTCAAGCTGCAAAAGCTCGAATTCACTTACTTTCTTCCTGACCATTTCCTTAACATCAATTCTGTGTGCATGCTGCAGCATGAAATCTCGTGCTGTCTTTTTGAACTCCACAGATTGTATCTTTCTTTCCGCTGATATCTCAAGTTTCCTGACGGTTGCATCCAGCTGCCTTTCCAGCCAGCCCCAGAAGGATTCTGATTCAAGATAATCAATCAGTTTTCCCCTGGCTGTATTTACTCCTTCAGTCTTAATCCAGTGATCGATCCTCTGCTTCTGTTCCTCAAAGAATTCAGAGAATCGTTTCTTCACCGCCGGGTCATCACCCATGGATGAGATCGAAGATATGTTCTCTCCGATCAGGTCCATTACATCCTGGAAGAAAGAAGGGCTTCTTACCTTTTCAAGAAGTTCCTTCTTTATTCTGCTGCTGTCAATCCTGAAGACTCCTTTGCCCAGCTTCATCGCCGTCTTCACAAGAAAAGCCTTCGAGTTTATCCAGTCTTCAAGCATCTCATTCACAACATCAGCAATAGTCGAAGCGTTTCGCTCAGCTATTTCTGTTACAA
>JAGLDB010000173.1 GCA_023145935.1 Candidatus Sabulitectum sp.
ATTCCGCCGTGTGAGGAGCCCTTTGCGGTACCGCTACTCTATGAGATCACCGATGCCGGTGGCATCATCCGTAAACGCAAGGTATTCCACTCGGTTTCGACCGGAAGACTTTGCTTGGTAGAGCGCGTTATCAGCACGCTGGACGGTGTCTGTCAACGGTTCTCCTCGGTGGTACTGGGAAATTCCCAGAGAGAGAGTCACGCAGATTCGCGCCTCGCCATGGCAGGTCTCCAGCTTTTCAACTGAAGCCCGTATTTTCTCACCCAGGGCTTTTGCCCCATTCACACCGGTATCGGGAAGCAAAATGATGACTTCCTCGCCACCCCACCGCGCCAGTATGTCCTGTTCACGAACTCCGCGCAGCAGTATCGTTGCTATCTCTTGCAGCACTCGGTCGCCTATGGCGTGGCCAAATTTATCGTTAACTCGCTTGAAATGATCCAGATCGATCATGATGATCGAGAAGGATCCTGCGGAACGCTCAGCGATGGAGACAACTAACCGGCTCAGCTCAAGGAAACCGCGGCGGTTGAGCAGCCCGGTGAGAGGATCCGTGCGTGCGGAGGATTCTTCCTTTGCCAGGTGACGGTTAACAGCATGGGTGGCCAACAGGAAGAAAACAATAAAACCCAGAACCGGAAAATAGTTGGGAACACTGACCAACCCCAGTTCATCTGCGGTGTCAGATACAAGGCAGATCAGGAGCACCGCCAATCCCCACAACAGCACCCTGGCATCGGCGTCTCCCCGGGTGGCAGACTTAATAGCCTTGAACAGTGTAACAAGAAGCAATACTCCCACGATGATCATGACGGCAATCACTGATATCCTCAGCACCGCAAGTAGCAGCAACAAAAATTCCAGGCCTCGTATCAGTCGGGGTGGGGCGGTTTCCGCCAGGCTGAATACCAGTTCCAGGAGGCTTACTACTACCCCCGCCACACCTATGAGATTGAACAAGACAACAATGGGATGCCCACCAACATCAGTTGTTTTCGGGAGCACACCCGTAAAATTGACTATCAGCGCAGAGAATGCTGCCGTAGCCAGCCACAGGTTGGCGAGTCGCTCTGGCCTATGTCGCCAGAGATCCAGGCGGGCACCGAAAAATATAAGAAAGACTCCCGCGCCGATGCCATCCATATACGCTCTCCACATGGCGTTGAGCATGTATCGCCTGTATCCTTTCTTGCTTTCTGATTTTCTAATAACTCGTATGAGGGACCCTGAAACTCCACAAGACCACAGGTCTTAGGAGGGCACATGCTCTGTCCTGCGCGAAACTCCAGCTGGAAGTGGCTAATCAACAGGACAGTGAATCTTTCACAATCCCATTACCCGCTCCCCCAATAGATTCTCTGTCAGAAACAAACCATACTGCAAGAAACAAGTCTGGTCAAACACACCTTACCGCAGATTTTTCTGTGAATTGTGCAAACTCTTCAGCCCGGGGGTAACCTGCAGTAAATGACAACAGGATTCTTCGTACTCTGAACTTTATCATCGCCGTGAAAGATCAGGAGGATTACTGACAGGCTGTAGTAATCTGAATTTGTGGAAACATCTTATCACAGGAGGCCTGGACCGGAGCAGAGCATGTGCGCTGGAACAGCATTCTTCAAATTAACGGAAAGTCCTGAAACAGATACAGAGTACGATTTAGCTCCTGCATGACATCTAATGTTCTATATTATTGTTATGAAAAGAGCAATAGTACCAGCAGCAGTTTTTTTTGTGGCCTTGATGGTTCCCTTCTTTCTTTCAATGAAAGGGAATGACGGCCATTTTATCTATACACTGGACGATCCCTATATTCACCTTGCTCTTGCGGAAAACATTGCAGTGGGGCACTATGGGATAAATCAGGATGAGTCTACCGCGCCATCCTCTTCTGTGTTGTGGCCTTTTCTGCTGGTTCCTTTCTCCTTCTTCCAATGGGCATATCTTGTGCCTTTCATTCTGAATGCTATTTTCGCACTGCTTACAGTTTTTCTTATTCACCGGTTTTACGGACCCGGCGGAGTATTTCTTACTGTTGCATCCATCTATGCCTTGAATCTGGTCGGGCTTGTCTTTACTGGAATGGAGCACAGTCTGCAACTGTTGCTGGTTGCTGCGATTGCAATTGGAGCATCGCAATATCCGGATGATCACAAGGTTCCATGGTGGCTGGCTATTTCCCTGGTGGTTGCTCCTCTGGTACGATATGAGTGTCTGGCAGTTTCAATTCCAGTGCTGATCTTTTTGTTTGCAGCAGGGGAGAAGAAAAAAGCACTTATGCTTTTTCTTGTATTGGTTATTCTGCTGGGAGCGTTCTCTCTGTTTCTGGTAAATATGGGTTTGAGCCCTATGCCGGCTTCTGTCAATGCCAAGTCTGCTGTAGTTAGCGGATCTGGAAGTGCAGCCTCTATTCTGGGGAATATGGTTAATTCCTTGAAAAGCTTCAGAGGGCTGGTTCAGCTGTTTCTGCTGGTTCCTGTAGTATTCGTGTTTTTCAGTGGAAAAAGAAGCAGAGCAGAAAAGCTTCTTGCAGGTACTGCACTGGTAGCTGTTATTCTTCATCTTGCAGTGGGTAGATCAGGGTGGTTCCATCGGTATGGTGTGTATATGTGGGCATTCTCAATTCTGATAGCTTTTCAACTGTACAGGAGTTCTCTTGCGAAATACCGGATTCCTGCTGCGATTCTTCTGCTGGTGTTGAGTGCGGATTACCTCAGCGGTTACACAAAGATCAAGTATGCTTCCAGCAATATCTATCAGCAGCAGTATCAGATGAGAAGGTTTGTTCATGGCTGGTTGCAGGAACCGGTGGCGGTTAACGATCTGGGTCTGGTTTCCCTGGGCTACAATGAGTATGTGCTCGATCTGTGGGGTCTTGCCACTCCAGAAGCTCTTCATGGAGCTTCAGATCCGGTTTGGGTAGATTCTGTTGCTGCTGTTAACGGAGTGAACTGCGCAATTGTTTACAGAGATGAGATCCTGGGAATACAGCACTGGACTCATGTGGCCAGAATGCAGATAGCACCTCCTCTGGTTGTGTGCGTAAGCGGTGGAGTAGACTTTCTTGCAGCGCCATGGGCGTCTGCGGATTCATTAAGAAGCATGCTTTTCGATTTCAAAGAAACTGTACCCGGTGGAATAGAAATTGATATTATAAGGTAGTGAAAGGTACGGGACTTATAACAGGGAGGGAAACCGTGAGATATTTTGTAACGGCGCTGGCTACTTTGTTGCTTATTGGTGCAACCGGATGTTTTGGTGGCGGTAGCGGTAGTGGGTCAGTATTGCTGGGGCAGATGCCTCAAGGCTATGACATGTACATAACCATTGATCCTGAATCAACGGATCTGGCAGGCATTCTTGAAATGCTGGAGGATGTTCTTTCGGAAGATGGGATTGAAAAAATAGAGGATCTCAACCTTGATCTTGATCCTTTTTCCTGGGATGAGTGGAAAGAAGAACTGGGTATTCTTCAAGGAGAGATCGGTGTTATTTCTTTAACTGAGGATGAGGAGATAGTAGCATTCTTTCTTCCATGCGGTGATGGGGCAAAACTGAAAGAATTCGTTGAAGATTCAGACTTTGGTGATACTGAGTTTTTTGCTGCAGGAGAGTACACCGTTATGGTAGTAGCCTGGGATGACGATGATTTGCTGGATGGCCTTGAGGATGCTCTTGCAGATGATCCTCTTTCCGTAGAAGATGACTTTATCGAAATGAATAGTGCTACTGTTGTGAACAACTCGTGCATCCACTTCTTCTTTTCTGAAGAGGTTGCAGAAGTACCAATTTATGGAGCCTTCAGCAGCACCAGCAGTGAGAGTGTGCTTAAGATCACTGTGATAACCGATAATGATGAGGTTGAACTTTACACAGGGCTGGCCGGTGAGGGGCTTCAAAGCGGTAGCATTAAATTCCCCGAGAACACCATGGCTGCAGTAAGGTACACTCTGGATATGGAATGGCTTGCAGCAGAGTATGAGAATCTGCTTGATGGTACTGCCACCACTAATCTTGAGGATATAGAAGCCGGTCTTCCATTTATAGGTTTTGAATCTCTTGAGGAATTTATCGCAGTGTTCCAGGGCGACTTCTGCATATCAATTCAGGAGATTAAGCTGGACGAGTACAATGAGTTCGAGAGCATGGAAGGAACCATTGCTATTTCACTCCGGGACCCTGATAAGTTCATGTCTTCTCTTGATATGGTTTCTCTTTTTGCTGAAGCAGACCGTGATGAAATTGATGATATCACCATATATGAGATCAATGAGAATGGTGAGAGCTTCTGGTACTTCATTGCTGATAATGTTTTTTATGTGACAATGAACATTAACCCCGAGGATATCCTTGATGGAGTTTCAGCAGGGGATTACTTCAGGGGTGATGTTGCTTCCAGTGGGTTTATGGGAGGAGCTGTGGATCCAGAGGGAATTCTTGAGGGAATTCAGGCCGATGATGATACGGAAGAGATAATTGCTGCTCTGTTTGAAGATCGTGCAGTGTTTTCCGTCTCCATAGATGGGCAGATGTTTACTTCAACCACTGTTGCCGGTCCGGATGTACTCAAATCTCTTATCTCTCTGGTGGGACTTTTTGCAGAGAAGGCAGATGAGTCAGTAGACTCATATGA
>JAGLDB010000174.1 GCA_023145935.1 Candidatus Sabulitectum sp.
TGTGCTGTAAACATCTTCGTTGACCTTCAGCGGAAGAGTGTTGCCGTTTCTGTCCATGAAAGGCTGCATAGGAAGAACGTTGTAGTTACCCAGCACTGATGTTTCTGAACTGACTATCTCAATGGAGATATCTCCTGTATTGGGGATCTGAACCATTCTTCTGATACACGGTACATCCGGTGTTCCAACTTCAGCACCGTAACCGCCACCGGGGATCCTGAATGTAACTCCGCTGCCGTAGCCTGCAAGAAAACCATCAATTGTTTCAAGTGCAGTAAGATTAAACTCTACCACAGGTCCGCCATCTGTTCCCATGAACTCGGCAGTTTCAACCGGCTGTGATGCACGGTAAACCGTACCAGCAAATGCTGATACAGCAAGAATCATAAGAACGCCAATCACTCTGATCATCATTACCTCCTGTATATATATATGACAAGGTTTGCCTTACTCTAAAGACAAACCCCTTTCAAGTCAATGGTTCCCGGACAGTTTCATAAAACTGTCCGGGAATATTTGATCAGGTTATAAGAAGGCCTTTGGCCAGCATTACCATTGGGTTGAAGGTAGCAAAATCCGCCTGGTGTATCAGAACAGTTTCCACCCTCTGAGG
This sequence comes from Candidatus Sabulitectum sp., assembly GCA_023145935.1. Next base: position 614 of record JAGLDB010000174.1, read on the forward strand.
TCTGCCTTCACCTTCCTTGGCATGGCACCCGATCATGTTGATGATCTCTTCAGGAAGCCCTGCTTTTGCTGCAAGAATAGCACCGGAGATGGGATGCCTTGCGCACTTTCCGCTGTAGCTTTTCCGATGCTGACCATCTACACGTTCTATTTCAAGCAGCTTGCCCACATCGTGAAGAAGACCACCGGCAACAAGCCAGTCCATGTGAACCTTGAAGGGTAGCTCATATGTGCCCTCAATGGCATTTGCAAGGCCTATGGCTCCCTCAGTGACCGCTATTGTGTGCTGAATTAAATTCACACCATGGGTTTCAGTAAGAAGAGTAAAAGGTATTTCAGTGATCTGTTCTTCAATCCAGCCACCGTCTTCGGCAGCAGTTACCCATACACTCACAACTTTCTTTCTTAAATTCTCATCTTCAATTTTCTCCAGTTGAACTGCAAAGAGTTTTTCTATTGCTGCTCTCACAACTCTACCTGCTCATGACTTCGATAACAGCGTCTGTCATCTGGGAAGTGCTGGCAGCTCCGTTGTTCACAACATCTGCTGTTCCACGCATCTTTTTCATGTCATAGGTCTGAACTTTACCCTCGCTGATCACTGTTTCAATTGCTTTGCGGATCTTTGCAGCTTTCTCTACTTCACCGATGTGATCAAGCATCATGCATGCTGCAAGGAACATAGCAATTGGGTTGACTATCGATACCTCATAGTCGGCATACTTTGGTGCGGAGCCATGTGTGGGCTCGAACACTGCAACTTCGTCACCTATGTTGGCACTGCAGGCAAAACCCAGGCCGCCTGTAAGACCTGCGAACCCGTCACTGACAATGTCGCCAAACATATTGCCACTGACCAGTATACCGTAATCTTCAGGGTTTTTTGTAAGCCACATCATCTGAGCATCAATGTTCGTCTCCCAGAGATCAATACCATCGTACTCCTTTACCATCTTTCTGCCCTCTTCACGCATCATACCGCTTGTCTCGCGGATTACATTGGGCTTCTCGCAGATGGTAACACTTTTGTATCCAAATTTCTTCGCATACTCAAAAGCAGCTCTTAAAATTCTCTGACATGCCTTCCTTGAAAAAATTCTTGTGGAGACCGCAAGATCTTCTCTAGGCACATTACCAAAGTTCTTTGAGAATTTAATGTGAGTATTCAAAGCATTGTAAACCACATCCGGAGGGTTGGTCCATTCCACGCCTCCGTAGAGACCTTCAGTGTTCTGACGGAAAATAACAACGTCCACAAGCGGCTCTTCAATTGTGTCTCCAGGCCCTCTTCTTATGAAGTTGAGGGGATTACCGGTAAAAGCCTTGCAGGGCCTTGTACAGATATCCAGATTAAAGTGCTGACGCATGGAAACAATAGGGCTGAAATACACAAGCCCCTTGTCACGCAAAGAGGGGTCAAGATCTTCCATGGCTTTGTCTTTAGGCTTGGACGTGATAGCCCCGAACAATGCGATCTTGTGCTTCGCAAGAAGATCTATTGTTCTCTGGGGAAGAGGATTGCCCTCTTTATTCCAGAACTCCCATCCTATGTCGGCATGAACATAATCCGCCTCAAAACCAGCTGCATCCAATACCCTCAAAGCCTCTTTCAGAACCGGTTCGCCGATTCCATCACCGGGCATTGTTACTACTGTTCTCCTCATTCGGTTTTCCTCCCGAAGTAAAAAGTTACCGTGATCCTCTTGCCGGAACCTACCGGCGACGAGATAATAAGCACCGCGCAAAGAAATGGGTACCCCTCTTTACAATGCCTATATCAATTCGATTGCAGCCTGAACCGCAGCATCCAGCTGTCTGTCTACTCCCAACCCCCTGTCTTCCGGCATCTCAATAACAAGAATATCAGGTTCCACGCCGTTGTTCTCCAGGTTTTCGCCTGCCAGAGTGTACCAGCCAGTGCCAGGAAGTCTGAAACCTGTTCCATCTGCAAGTTCCACATCAACAGTGCCTATTACAGCCCCATAGGTGGCATTCCCCACCACCGGTCCAAGCTCAAGCTCTTTCCAGGCAGCGGGGAAAATCTCTGCGTCTGAATAACAGGTTTCGTTAATGATAAGAACGAGTGGATTCTTCCATACACCCAGAGGTTCAACTGTTGCTGTTCCGGCTCTGCTGCGGCTTACAGCGTAAAGCTCTCTTGCCAGGCTTGCCAGTATCTGGTCATGAGTGGATCCCCCGCCGTTACCTCTCACATCAATTATCATTGCATCTCTGCCGAGACCCTCTGCGTAGAGGTCTCTTCTGAAATTCTTTACAGACTGCTGGTCCATTGACGGGATGTGCAGATAACCCACCCTGTTCCCGGAGAGCAGAGAAACCCGCATTCGTTGTTTTAAAAGCCATTCATCGTACTGGAGATTCCAGAGGTCCCACTGGGAAACAGGTGCTATCTGCACACGCAGCGGTTCACCGTTCCGAATAAAGTTAAACTCTATCTCTCTTTCAGCAGTGTTCCTTAGCGGGGAATAAAAATTATTGCTCCACCCAACATATTCACCGTTGATCTTTGTAATGATGTCTCCCTGAAGAAGACCAGCCAGATAACCTGGAGACATGGGAAGAAGGCTGTCTATTCTGATTCCCGCGCCGTTGTAGCAGTGGTCCGGGAAAATACCGGTCTCCCCTGTATATGCAGTCCGGTGGTATACCCACGGTCCATAAATTCCCAGATGTGATGCTGAAAGTTCACCAAGCATCCTTCTTACAACATCGTTAAAATCCGAGTTGACCAGAGCTGCTGCGGCTCTGTCCTGATACTTTTCCCGCATTTCCTCCCAGTCTACGCCGTGCATGTCGCGGTCATAAAAACTGTCTCTGAGCTGTCTCCATGCTGAAAGGAATTTCTGTCGCTGCATTTCGTCCCTGAACTGAGAATAGGGAGCAGTCCATGAAAGCATATCACCATCTGTGTTTCTTACAGAAGACCCGTAGCTGAGAAAGTAGACAACCCCGGCGGTTTCCGTATCTGTGGGCTGGATTCTTGTGGGAGAGTAATTTCCGCTGCTCTCTCTTGTAAGGTTCTCCCCATCCCAGTGAACAGAGTGCAGATCCATGCTTCCGGATAGATCTGTGGAGGGAAAGTATATCTTCCTTCCATCTGGTGAGATCCCGAAAAAATCGTAGTAGCCCTCTACATGACAGAGCTCCTCTGTGCGCATGTAGAGATCAGTTGTATACGCCGTGACCTCTTCCAGAGGAGCATCAAGAAGGTTTTCTCTTACATCCCTTTCTGCTTCCCAGTCTCCGGGATCGAACCAGGCCTGAACTATTGTGTAATCTCCATCATCTGTGCGACTGGCCCAGAGAAGTCTTCTTCCGTCTGAGGGCCATAGAGGCTGAAAATCATCATTGGGGTGACGGCTTACATTTACAACCTCACCACCACAGGCGGGGACGATGAAGATATCTTCCCGGTGAGCCTCCACAGTGGTGCTGAATGCAATCCATCTTGAATCAGGCGACCATGAGTGATGAAGAATCCCGCTGAAATCGCATATCCTTCTTGACCTTCCTCCCAGAACATCCATGAAGTAAAGATATCCCTCACTGTCCAGAAAAGAAAAATCTCCTGAAGGTGCCCATTCCGCATTCTGCGATACTTCCCGTCCTGTGTTCTGCTCGTCAAGGTCAATACGGATCGGGTCTCCCTCAATGATCTCCACATACCCCAGAACGATCTTGACCTCTCCATCAAATTCTCTCTGAAAAAGTATCATTGATCCGTCATTGCTGATTCGCGGTCTGCTCTCCAGTGCACCGGTTGATGTTATTCTAACAGCATCATCAAGCTCTCCGTCGGTGATCGTTGCAGCATATATCTCACCTTCCGCTTCCATGACCATGAAGGAGGCATCACGAGCAACTGCGAAATCTGTCGTGTAAACTCCAGCAAAAGAAAGTTCTTCCATTGGAAAAGGAAGATCCACATTTGCAGGCAGATAAATTTCTTCCAT
>JAGLDB010000175.1 GCA_023145935.1 Candidatus Sabulitectum sp.
ATTGACGGAGCAATGCAATGAGAAAAGCTTTACAAAAGAATAAAGGGGGAATAATGAGGTTTGGAAAACCAGCAATGATCCTGATTACCACAATGGCTTTATCTTCCGGCAGCTCTGCCGGTGTACAGACCTTTACAGATGTTACTGCATCTGTGGGGATTGGCGGAATGACCGGTCTTGGTCATTCAGTTGCCTGGTGTGATATTGATAATGATGGTGATATAGATGTTGCCATTTCCAACCAGGAAGGGTCCGGTTTCTGGCTCTACAGGAATGACCTTACCGGATTTGTAAACATCACTTCTTCTTCAGGCCTGGGTGGCAACGGAGCCTCCCGCATTCTATGGGGAGAGGTCACAGGAGATGAGTACAGCGACCTGATCCTTGATACCGGATCATCTCAGAAGCTCTACCGGAATGATGATGGAGCCTCTTTTACAAACATCACTTCAGGCAGTGGTCTTACAGGCTCACCGGTAAGCATGGCGGATTTCAACAATGACGGCGCACTGGACATTCTAACGCTGACCTCAGCAGGATGCAGCATTCTTCAGAATTCAGGCAGTGGTGTATTCACAGCACAGCCTGCAGGATCTGGCAGCTGGTGGGTTGCCGCCTGTCTCGATTATGACCTGGACGGTGATCAGGATATCTATCTGGGTACTTATGGAAACAACGCCAACACACTCTTGAGGAATGACGGATCTTCGTTTACTGATGTGACCACTGCAGCAGGTGTTACTTTCAACAGTGGTACAGGTGGCATCACCGTGGGTGACTACAACAATGACGGCTATCTTGATCTCTACCTTGGTAATTACTCCGCTCCTCTCTGCAAGTTGTTCCAGAACAATGGAGACGGTACTTTTAACGATGTAACAGCAGCAGCCGGGGTTGCCGGTCACGACGATACAAGAACCTCTGCATTCACCGATTACAACAATGACGGATGGCTGGACATATTTTCCTCCCATCACGATTTCTACAGCTACAGCAACATCATGTGGATGAACAACGGCGATGGCACATTCAGTAATACCGGTGTAAGCCTCGGACTTTCCGGAGAGTGGATTGGCGATTACTTCGGCACTGCATGGGGTGATTACAACCTTGATGGCGACATTGACCTTTTCGCAGTGGGGCACATAGACAAGTGGGTACTGTATAGAAATGACATGAGTGAGACCATGCCCGCCAACTATATAGTGCTTGAACTTGAGGGAACCACTTCCAACCGGGACGCAATAGGAGCGCTGGTAACAGCAGACCTTGGTACACACACACTCACAAGAGTTATCGGCGGTGGAGAGGGTTACCATGATTACCACAGCCTGCCCATTGAATTCGGCCTGTATGATGCAACAGCCATACAGACCCTGGAGATAAACTGGCCCAGCGGACTTGTAGAAACCTACTCCAACATTGCAGCCAATCAGTACATATATGCTGTAGAAGGCGATGGCATCAGCGGGATCGATGACAATGCGGGAACACCTGCAGGCATTACCCTGTGGGTGGAATGCAGCCCAAATCCGTGTGCGGATCAATTAACCATAAGTTACTCCGGTGCAGATGGAACAACAGCGGAAGTAACAATATTGGACCTGTCCGGAAGGATAGTTGGGCTGGTTGGAGAAGTTCAGCTCAGCAGCCAGACTGGCAGTATTACATGGAACGCGAACGAAGCAAGCATACCTGCTGGAATTTATGTCTGCAGACTCAGCACACCAGCCGGGGTAACGCATCGCAGATTCACTCTGCTGCAGTAATAGATGAAGGAATAATGGCGATTGACGGGAAGGATGCAAATGTAAATATTAGCTAATAACAGCCATGCAGGGATTTATTAGGTAATGAATGTCTTTTGCTGGCGATAAAGGGAGGATTCTTGATGAAACGTTTAAGCGTATCCATTATTTCCGTTATTCTGATGCTTGTTCTTGCAGGCTCAGCTTTTGCGGAACGGGAAGACTTTACATCCATCGAACTCACCGAAGATCAGATCTCGATCATTGTTCACAACTGTCCCAGAGATGGTGAGATCACCATCCAGCTCACCGAAGATCAGATCGCTATTATTGTTCATAATTTTCCTCAGGTAGAGATCGAAGAGCTTACCCTTGGCAGAGACCATATCAGCGACGACAATGTTGTAGAGATTGCTCTTGCAGGAAGATCTGGAATAGCTCCTGTAGAAACAAGGTAAACCGGATAACATGATTCTTCTCTGACAATTTAAGAGAAGCGTCCGATGACAGTTCGGAAGGGGTGATATTCCAGTAATGGAACATTAGCCCCTTCTTCTTTATAACAGTGATCACAGAGAGCAGTAACGAAAGAATTAGTGCTCAAAAGTAAGTGTATAGAGTTAGCAACACAGAACAAGTGTATAGACTTGACAACAAGTAACTGGATCATTATTACTTTACTGTAACAAAGGAGATTTAATGGTCTGCTTTTTTTGTGGAATGCCGCTGGAGGAGGGAAACAGCCATTACGGTTTGCACATCAACTGCTTCTGTAAATGGTTTCAGATTGATAAACCTCTTGAATTCAAAAACATTTTCAAGAAGAATATCGGCAGTGACTCACCTGATAAAAACAATGACATAACTTCCAGTTTCTTTCAGGGAAAATTCAGAAAATATTCCGCAGAATTGGGGAATGCTGCTTACATACTGAAAGTTCAGGAACAGGGCTTTCCTGAATTGCCTGCAGTTGAGTTTCTGAGCAATCAAATCGCAGAATCTCTTGGTCTGTATGTCCCGGAGTATTTCCTTATAAATTTTCATGGAGCCATTACTTTTGCTGTAAAGAATTTTCTAAGACCGGGAGAACTGGAAACACTTCACAATATTTATCATTTTCTTGAAGACACGTCCTTCAGCTGCCAGTCAATTCTGGAAACCATCCGAGAGAAAACAGGAAGGCTTCCTGAGATGGAACGGTTTGTGAAATTGTGTCTTTTTGATTCCCTGATCGGTAACCATGACAGACATGGAAGAAATCTTGGTTTAATTGAACACTCAGGGAAGTACAGACTGTCGCCATTTTATGATAATCCTTCCTATATCGGGGTCGAGGAGGAAAGTTTTCTTGTGGCAGATCTCAGTCCAAGAGGTAGAATATCTGTGAGAGCCACTGATGAACCGGTATTGAAAGACTATTTGATAGAGTTCAAAAGGCTGGGTATGGAGAAGGCAATCAATGACTTCAAGAATAATGTGAAATTGAATGTTTTAGAGGAACTAAGTGGTTGGCAATTCATTTCCACAGCAAGAGCAAATGCGTTAAGGAAATTGATCAGAAGTAGATTTGAGGAATTACATGGATAATACAGCCATTGAAGCTATAGAGATATATGCGGAAGGCAGGAGAACAAGAAAGCTTGCAGGCGTTCTAAGAAGGGAAAAGGGCTCTTCTGGAATAACCGGCTACAGATTCACTTATGAAGATGATTACTTGAACTGGGATAAAGCTGTAACTGTGGGACCTGAGTTACCTCTTACTGGCAGAACATATTTTTCAACAAAACTCTTTCCCTCTTTCCGCGACAGAATCCCATCAAAAGAAAATCCTGCTTACGGCGAGTACTGTCTTGCTACAGGAATTGAGATCTACGAGGACAATCCGTTTGTACTCTTAACTACAATAGGTAAAAGAGGGCCATCATGCTTGATCTTTGAACCTCTTGTGGAAGAAAGCTTTAAAGCAGAAGATGCAATTGCCTTCAGAAGATCACTGGGTTTATCTCTAAGGCAATTTGGTCTGTTGTTTGACTTTGCTCCATACACGATCCAGAAAATAGAAGCAGGCAGATCAAGCGGAAGAGATGTTTTAAAGCGAATGGAAATTTACATCAGGTTTCCAGAAGTCGCCTGGTTTGAAATAAATAGAAACAAAGCCTCTGTCCATACGCAACTGTGGAAAGAAGTCAGAAAAAAGTATAGAGATTACCGCCCTGAATAAGTGTGCAGGCTGGAATCCGCCTCTGGCTCACTGCAGCTTCCTGCATAAGATTCGGAAGGCGACAGTTCTTTGATGAGCCTGAAACAACACAGGGAACAATATCCTACTAAAGTGGTATACTATTAGTGTTCTTCTCTACTGCATATAAGTGTTTGCTTAAAATTCGTTTGTGTCAGCGGAGTGCAGCCGTGAGGAACCACAACATTCTGCTGCATCTACACCACAGCAGACAATTCAAGTCTCCGGGTCACTCTCTCCGGGGACTTGTTTTGTGTGACGGCTTAACCACCAGAGATCTGCCACTGAGTACTATTGGACATTTGCACCATAATTTGCATGTTCTATTCAGCGGATATTCTTATTCGCTGAAGCAGATTCAACAGGGATGGGTTTGAGACAATGGAAGAGGTTGAGTAATGATACGTTCGTTATTGATTCTGCTGGCAGTGGCAGCTCTTGCAGCTGCCGGGTACTACCCAGCCAGGTTTGAAGAGGGTTACACCTTCTCGGCAAAAGAAACCTTTCTCTACACAGCTCCAGACCAGAAATCCACAGTCGTTGCTTTTATCCCTCCGGGAGAATTTCTTGA
>JAGLDB010000176.1 GCA_023145935.1 Candidatus Sabulitectum sp.
TCCAAACCCTTAACAAGACCGATAACCAGCTCCGGCGGTGGGCAGTCAACAGATGGCCAGCGCACAAGCAGATCAGTGTATTCATCCAGATCAAGCTCGATGTCATCCTCTGAAAATGGAACTGGAAAACCACGGGAAGAGTAAAGAAGCCCCCACTCACCAGGTGTTCCAACAGAATCGTTATCCGCCCACATCCCAGTGCAAAGCAGTGCAAGAGAATCCGCACAAGACAATGTATCAAGAGCTGAGAGGAAAGAGTTTTTTGTTCCGGCAAGAACAGATATCAGTGAATCAACCCCGCCATCAAGCGGTTGGATGAAAGAAAGCTCTACCGCTTCCTGATACACTGAATCAGCCACCACAGGCAGAGCCCACACATCCTGTATACATCTGACAACTGTGCTGTCTGCAAGCTTTACAGAAGTAGCCCAGTGACGGTCGAAATTCATTTCCTCCGGTGTCATGAATATGGAATCAAGCGCGAGCGATGCTGCATCCATAGCAGGGGATGGAACAAGAGACGCCAGTAAAACAAGTTGAACAATTAGTGTAAGCACTACACCCCCCAGTACTCAGTTAGATCAAATTGCGGAATAGAAATACTTAACCTATAATGCCATCAGTCCTTCATTAACCGTTTTCTTACCCAGATCGGATTTCGTCGACAATCAAGCACAGAGCTAACAATAACAATGTTATTGACTGTTTTGTAGTAAATCGCGAATGGAAACCTATTAGAAAGTAATCTGTAATGCCCGAAAACACTCAGATGAATTCCTCCAAAAAATGCGAGAGAGTCTATATCAGAATAGAGAGAGTCAAAAAAGTATCCCCCCAAGCCCGTAGATTGTCGCTCATAAAAGTCGTAGCCCTCTTCCAGATCCCTCTCTGCAGAGCTAAGAATCTGCACCTTCATAAAACATTCCGTCTGATTCTTTCTTTAGCTTCTTCCCAATCGGAAACGGTCACTTTGCCAGAGGCAAGAGCCTCTTCCCTGTCTTTGAGTACAGCCTCATGCCAGTGAGGAGATTCAAAAGCCTTCTCCTCTCCAATTAGATCATCCCAGATCAATTCAAGTAGATCCAGCTTCTGAGCATAGGTATACTGAGACAGAGGTAACTCAATCCTATTCATAATATTCCTCTCCGTTTTCAATCCTTGTGATATTATCGGCAACAACACCGTAAAGTCAAGTAGCGTGGGGCATCTGGAATGCCATCTGGACATGACCATTATAAATGACCATATTTGCACATAAGGAGGTTGCTAATATGAGAACAATGGCAATTACTGATTTTAAGGCTCATGCTCTTCAAATTCTTGCACAGATTGCAAAAACGAAAGAGCCTGTTGTGATAACAAAAAGGGGAAAGCCTCTTGCAGAAATTATCCCCTTCATGGAAAACAGACCTATTCCGGGAAAGCTGGCAGATGCACTGGTGTTTGAAGAGGATATAGTCTCTCCTCTGGGAGAAGACATATGGGATGTATGTAAATGATCTACCTGCTTGACACGCACACATGGATATGGTGGAACATGCATCCGGCCAAGCTCTCCAAAAGAGTGCTTGCAACCCTTTCTGAATCAGACAAATATGACGAACTTCTGCTCTCGGCGATTTCCCCGTGGGAATTCAGTAAACTTCTTGAAAAAAAGAGGATCGGTATTTCATGTAATCCCGAAAAATGGATAGAAAGAGCACTTGATATGCCAAAACTCCGGCTTATTCCACTAACTCCGAAAATTGCTTTTCGATCAACATCTTTACCACAACCATTCAATGGAGACCCTGCAGACCAGATTATTGTGGCTACTGCAAGAGAAGAAAGTGCCATAGTGCTGTCAAAGGACCGGGCTATCAGAAAATACAAGCATGTGAGATCTCTCTGGTAACAGTGGTTCGGCATTGACAAGTTTAAGATAATTCTCCAGTATTCACCCCATGGGTTGGGGGTGGCTTCAAGGTGAAGTCTGAGATACATCCCTGGAACTTGATCAGTAAACAAACTGCGGTAAAGCAACAGAGCCAGTAACCTGGAGCGTCCCGAGCGTTAGCACGGAAGGAAATCCATATATATGAAAACCACACTGGATCCAAATGTCATCATGGTTACCATAATGGCCGCCAGGGTTCGAGAACTGCACCCTATGATCCATCACATCACCAACAGCGTGGTAATGAATTTTACAGCCAACATCACCCTTTCCATGGGTGCTGCGCCTGTAATGGCACCTTCAATTGCAGAGTCAGCAGAGATGGCCGGATACGCTGGAGCTCTGCTTCTTAACATCGGCACGATCAATCCGGAGCTTCTTGAGAGCATGATATCTGCAGGCAGAGCAGCCAACGCAAATAATATTCCAGTGATTCTTGACCCAGTGGGGGCAGGTGCCACAAAACTGAGGACTGATGCAATCTCAACTATTCTTTCGGAATTGAAGATCGCTGTGGTTCGCGGTAATGCCGGTGAGATTCTTTCCCTTGCTGGAACAACAGGTGGCGTACGGGGCGTTGACTCTCTGATCACAGGAGAAGGCAGCGAAGAGGTGTTTTCCTCATTTGCCGCTGAAACCGGGATAGTAACAGCTGTAAGCGGTGAAACAGACTTCATTACCGATGGGACAGACTGGATAAAGGTATACAACGGAAACCGTTTGATGACATCGATCACAGGAACCGGATGTGGAGCAACTACAGCAGCTGCCTGCTTCGCTGCATCGGGAACCCCGCTTCTTCAGTCGGTAGCCGCCGGTATTGCATGTTACAATATTGCCGGAGAGATCACATCAGAGAACTGCAAGGGCCCTGGATCTTTCGTTCCTGAATTCATAGATCAGCTTGCCGGCCTTGATTCAGATACAATTGCGAAAAAGCTCAGGATGGAAGTAAGTCAGTGAAGCCTGAACTAAGAAAAGCTCTTAAACTTTATCTTGTCACAGATCCTGTGCTTCACAGAGGGCGTGGTGTTGCTGCTACCTGCGAAGAAGCGCTGAAGGCGGGGGTAAGGTTTGTTCAACTGCGGGATAAGAACGCGTCAACCAGGTCTCTTTATGATTCTGCTCTGGCACTTCGCAACCTGTGCAATACGTATTCAAGCTTTTTCATTGTTAATGATCGCATTGATGTTGCCATGGCAGTGAAGGCGGACGGAGTACACCTCGGGCAAAGCGATATGCCTACTGATACAGCCCGCTCTATCATGGGTTCTGAAGCAATTATCGGAGTATCTGTGAGAACCATTGAAGAAGCTGAAAAAGCGCTGGCTCATGGAGCTGATTACATCGCTGCTAATCTGGTATTCTCCACAGAGACTAAAAAAGACATCAAAGAACCTCTGGGGCTTGAAATGGTTTCCACCCTCTCAAGGGCTTCGTCTTTACCCATGATTGCAATCGGCGGGATCAATCCGGAGAACACAGCTCTTGTGATAAACGCAGGCTGCAGTGGGGTGGCGGTTGTAACGGCAATAATGAATGCTGATTCACCCGCTCTCCAGGTGGAAAGATTCCTGAGAACTCTCAATAGCTGAAAATACCATTCAGCTACATTGCGTGTATAGCGATTCAAGAAAATGATCATTTTCATGGTATGTGATTGTACACTAATTATGCCAGAAGCCACCGTTGTCGGTGGCTTCTGCCTCTTAGGTCTCTGAAAATTACTCACAGATGATGAGAGAACAACTTTTACAGGGATTAATAGGGATAGGTTGTGAAATCTGCATTAATGTAGTAGCCACCATAATAGGTCTCTGATGAGGCAATAATAGTACCACTGCAAAGGTTGGATGATGTAAATGTTCCAGCAATACTGATGCTGTTCCAATCACCGCCGGAGGTCTGATAATCACCAGAAACTACCCATGTTCCATTCTCTTCATAAGCAATATAGCCCGGAAAGGTAACTGAAATATCAGGTGCGCCTGAGATATCCAGTGTTACCAGAATTTCTCCCACTGTAATATCAGTTGTGACATAAAACGAAATTGTTTTCCCCTGTTCTGTCGAACCTTCCCAGTAACCTGCAATGGCTTCTACGGGAGTAGAAACTTCTATCTCGTTACTCCATGAAGTTAAGGAATTGGTATCAATGGTCTTAAGAGCATAATAGTAGACTTCATCTTGTTCCACTGCATCGTCATTGTAGGTCACATCACTAATACTGCTGAATGTAGCAAGTGGAGTACCAGGGCTTTGAGAAATACCAGCGCTAGTAGAACGATAAAGTTGGTATTCTCCGAAGTCGCTGCTTGAGCACTGATCCCAAGACAGTTGAACAAGAGAAAAATCCACGCTCCATGTCAACGAAGAAGGATCAGGTGGAGTCGTATCAGTCTCCGAAGGTGATGAACCGCACCCAACAACAACTGCCAAAAGAGAAAGCGAGAAAAACATTGCAATCTTTTTCATAGAAACTCACCTTTCATGTAAGTTAAAAACA
>JAGLDB010000177.1 GCA_023145935.1 Candidatus Sabulitectum sp.
TCGGTGAGGAAGTTACTGATGCGGTGATCACCGTTCCTGCGTACTTCAATGAAATTCAGCGCCAGGCCACAAAAGCTGCAGGCAAGATCGCCGGTTTTAAAGTTAGAAGAGTTCTGAATGAGCCAACTGCGGCGGCACTGGCATTTATTGAACCTGAAGGCAGAAAGAAACTCGCTGTTTATGATTTCGGCGGAGGAACTTTTGATGTAAGCATTCTTCAGGTTATTGATGGAGTCTTCGAGGTTAAGTCTACACTGGGAGATACCGATCTTGGCGGGGATGACCTGGATACCAGGCTGGTTCAATGGATTATGGGTGAATTCAAGTCCGAAACCGGTATAGATCTCTCACATGACAATATTGCCCCCCAAAGGGTAAGAGAGGCAGCAGAACGGGCGAAATGCGAGTTATCCATGACCCAGGAGACAGACATAAACCTGCCTTTTATTGCTACTGGGGAATCGGGCCCGGTTCATCTGGAAATAACCATAACCAGAAAGCTTTTTGAAGAGCTTGCCGGTGATCTTATTAAAAAGACGATTCCTCTGTGCAAAGAGGCAATTGAAGACGCGGATATGAAGATAGAAGAGCTTGATCATGTTGTTCTTGTAGGAGGGTCTACCAGAATTCCAATGGTCCAGAAGCTGGTTGAAGAGTTTTTTGGCAGACGGCCTGCCCAGTCGGTAAATCCCGATGAGGTTGTTGCTCTTGGCGCAGCCATTGAAAGCTCTGTTCTTACAGGGCAGCGAAAAGATCTTGTTCTTATCGATGTGACTCCCTTGACCCTTGGTGTTGAGACTCTCGGTGGAGTTCTGGCACCAATCATAAAAAAGAACAGCCCTATCCCTACTAGAAACAGCAGGATATTCACAACAGCAAGCGATAACCAATCTGTGGTCGGGGTTCATGTTGCCCAGGGTGAGAGGGAAATTATTGACGGCAACAGAAGCCTGGGAACTTTTGAATTGAGGGGAATCTCTGCTGCCAAGCGTGGGGAACCCCGTATTGAGGTTGTCTTTGAGATTGACGCCAGCGGCATACTTAATGTGTCGGCCAGAGATACAACTACAGGTCAGGAACAGAGTATCAAGGTGAACCCCAGTGGGGGTTTAAGCAGTGGAGATATCGAAAGACTTCGCCGGGAAGCCAAGGCCAACGCGGAAGCAGACAAGATCAGAATGAAATTTGTCAGCCTCCGGAACGAAGCTGACGAGGTTATTTACAGAGCTTCAAATTCTCTCGCAGTTGCTCGCGAGGAACTGGACAAAGAGTCCTGGGTAGAACTTGAGACTGAGATGAAAAATCTTAAGGCTCTCCGTGAAAGCGATGATTCTCTTGCCATTGAAAAAGCCATAGATGAAGTACGTCAGCTGGAAAGTTCCGTGGCAAAAATGATTGAAATGTTTGCCTCCGATGAAGAGAAGGCCACATCTGAGTTTCTTGATTCCATCTCGCATGTAGAGGAAGACGGAAAAAAACAAGAAGAATAGACAGCTATTGCGGCAATGAACATTGCTGTTTTGTTGTTATGGCCTTCCGGTTGTTATATTTTACACTATGAATCCATATGAAGTATTAGGCGTGGATCGAAGCGCGTCCGCCGAGGATATTAAAAAGGCCTATCGCACAGCTGCGATGAAGAATCATCCGGATCGTAACCCCGGTGATCACAAGGCAGAAGAGCGCTTCAAAAAGGTTGCGAGAGCTTATGAGGTTTTGAGTGATCCTTCCCGGAGGGATGCTTATGACCGTTACGGAACAACAGAAGACCCAGGTGCTTCCCATGGACATGGAATGGGTGGAATGCATGATATTTTCAGTGGTTTCGGCCTTGACGATGCCATGCGGGCATTCATGGAAAACTTCGGTTTTTCATCAGGAGGTTCCGGGTCCGGAGTAGTTAAAGGTGAAGATGTAACTGTAAAGGTTGACCTTGATCTGGAAGAGGCTGCACTTGGAGGGCGCCGGGAGATCGAGGTAGAAAGAAATGTTCCCTGCGGAGAATGCTCTGGAACAGGTGCAGACAACGCAGCCGGTTCAGAGACTTGCAGGCAGTGTAATGGCATGGGAAAAGTTTCTTCCATCAGAAATACCCTGCTTGGCAGTTTCCGAACAGTTAACCGATGTCATGTGTGCGGTGGCAGTGGGAGAATCCCTAAGAAACTTTGCTCGAACTGTCGGGGCAGGGGGGTTGAGAAAAAGAAATCCACCATTGCTGTAGACCTTCCCGCAGGACTGTCTGCCGGACATTACATCAGGCTCCGAGGTCAGGGACATCATCCCGGCCAGGGTGGAATTCCCGGGGATCTGAAACTCTTGATCAACAAGATAGACTACGGTCCGTTCAAACGCGAGGAGGACGATCTTGTCTACCCTCTAACAATTTCTTATCCGCAGGCAGTGCTTGGAGCAGAATTTGCAGTGCCTTCGCCGGATGGTGATTCCCTGAGGATCAAGGTTGACAGTGGAACCTCTGCTGGAACCAGATTCAAACTGAAGCATCATGGAATGGGCAGGCTTCACAGGCGGGGCAGGGGCGATCTGCTGGTAGAGGTAGATATTCATGTGCCAGGAAAAGTTAAACGGAGAGAAAAGGAACTTCTTGAGAAACTTGAGAAATCTCCTTCGTTTACAGTCAAGAATAGTTAAAAGCGGTGAATCACTCACTGGACAAACTTGAGTTTAAGCGAATTCTTGAGATTGTTACGGGTTTTGCCGGCAGCCAGGCTGGAAAAAAGCTTGTTAGCAGCCTGCTGCCGGCAACCAACAGACGTAGAGCCAGGATCCTTGAGGATGAGACTCTCCATGCTGCAAGGCTTGTCAGCGCAGGAATTGAGCCTCCTGTCTCGAACCTTCAGGGAATAATTATAGCTGTGGCATTCCTTGACAAAGGGGCCATTTCCCTTGACCCCTTGCATCTTCGAAGTGCAGGTGAAGCTCTAAGTGACATGAAGGAGTTCGCAGCTGGTGTAAACAGTTCTCCTGAAGCAGTTTCCGGCATTCTTGACACTTCAATTGCAGGAATTCCCAGGCTTGATCCTCTTTTCAGAATGCTTCTGCGAATTACAACTCCAGATGGGGAACTTGCTTCCGACGCATCTCCTGAATTGAAAAAGATATCAAGAAGAATTCAATCACTTCGTTCTTCGCTTGCAGCAAGACTGTCAGCCATTTCCTCCAGACTTGCTGGTACTGGAATTCTCAGAGACTCACCGCCTTCAATAAGATCGGGAAGGTATGTACTTCCAGTTACTGCTGGCAGAAGGGGATCTGTAAAGGGATTGATACACGACAGATCAGAGAGCGGAAGTACTCTTTTCATCGAGCCTGCGGAACTTGTGGAAGGCGGGAACGAACTCCAGGAAGCTCTTCTTGATTATCAGCAGGAGCGAAGACGGATCCTCCGGGAGGCAACAACAGCTCTCAGAGAAGAGATTGAAGATATCAGAAACGGGATCTCAGTTTTGAGTGAACTGGATTTTGTTTTTGCCAGAGCCAGATATCATATCGGTGAAAATACATCATTTACCCAGGAAGGACAGATGGATCTTCGAGAGCTTGCACACCCTCTTTTACCTGGTGACACCGTGGTGAAGAGCAGGGTGAAGCTCGCAGAAGACTGGCGTGTTCTGGTAATCAGCGGGCCTAATGCAGGTGGTAAGAGTGTTCTTCTTAAAGCTCTTTCATTGGCTTCAATCTGCAATCGGAGTGGGCTTGGGGTTCATGCGAGTGCCTCTTCTTCAATGCCATTCTTCAGCAGAGTCATGGTTTCCATGGGTGATAATCAATCGATTGCAATGCACTTAAGCACATACTCAGCCCGGCTTTCAGAACAGAAAGATATACTGGAGAATGGAGACTCGGAGACTCTTGCAATAATTGACGAACCTGCAGCAGGAACTGATCCTGTTACAGGAGCTGCCCTGGCAGCTGTTTTTCTTGAAGAGTTGGCTGATTCCGGAGTCAGGACCATAGTGAGTACACACATGGGGCAGCTGAAATTGCTGGCCAGGGAAAAGCAGGGCTTTCATAATGGTTCAATGTCATTTAATCCGGAAACTCTTACACCTGGGTTTGAGTTTATTTCAGATATTCCTGGTGCTTCATGCACTCTTGAGGCAGCGGCAATTGCCGGTTTTCCAGAGGATATGCTGAAAAGAGCTTCTGACCTTGCAGGAGACTCATTCAGCCTTGACAGCCTTGTAGTCAGCCTTCGTGAACTGGAAGAGACTCGTCAGAAAGAGCTCCTTCGCCTGACCGAAGACAGAAAACATGCAAGAAAGAGCAGAAAATATCTTGAAAGGCAGCTGAAGGATACCAGGTCTGATCTGGAAAAGAAAATTGAATCTGTGGATGAAGAGAAGACCCGAACCTTGAAAGACATTCAATCAAGAGCTGATTCTCTTCTGGTATCCATAGCAAACTCTTCTTCGGCAG
>JAGLDB010000178.1 GCA_023145935.1 Candidatus Sabulitectum sp.
CCCAGCCCCACTCTTCTCTGGCTGCAGAATCGTCGATTGATGCAGGCCAGGTATCGGCAATTGCCTGCCGGAAATCAGGTTCATATGTGATTTCAAAACCGGGAATGTGTTTTCTTATCTCTGCTGCAAGGTCACCTGCGGTGAAGGATAATGCACTGAGATTGTATTCACAGGCATGAATGAGCTTATCCTTGTCTGCTTCAGCAAGATCCATTGTTGCCTTGATGCAGTCGGGCATATACATCATTGGAAGCATTGTTTCTTCCTTGACAAAGCAGGTGTATCTGCCTTCTTCCACAGCTTTGTAAAAAATATCAACGGCATAATCAGTGGTACCGCCTCCGGGAAGAGTTTCTGAACTGATGATACCCGGGTAGCGAAGGCCACGGATATCAGCCCCGAGATGCTTCACATAATAATCTCCAAGAAGCTCTCCGCAGACCTTGGTAACACCATACATGGTCTTTGGTTTCAGGATAGTTTCCTGAGGTGTGTTAAATCTTGGTGTTTCCGGCCCGAATGCAGCAATCGAGCTGGGAATAATAATTGTTCCCAGATCAAACTCTACAGCTGCATCCATTATGTTGATCGATCCGTTCATGTTGACGTTCCAGCAAAGTGCCGGATGCTTCTCTCCTGTGGCGCTGAGAATAGCTGCCATATGATAGATGGTGTTAATTCCGTATTCCCGGATCAAAGCAAAAACAGCTGTTCTGTCTGTAACATCAAGCACATCACATGGGCCGGATTCCGCAAGTTTGCCTTCAGGTTTACGAATATCGGTAGCAACAACATTCTCTGAACCATATTTTTTTCTAAGTTCCCGGGTCAGTTCGCTGCCGATCTGCCCCATGGCACCGGTAACAAGCACTTTTTTCTCTGTCATTTATACTCTCCGCTGTATGTGAAGGTTTACTGTGTTTTGTTACGGCAATTCTAAGGATTTATCCGACGAATTTCAAGTATCCTTGTTCCAATCTCGATATCGTCCAGACCCCAGGGGTTATCAACAACTGCAAACGCTGTGTAGCGACAGTCCAGTCGCCTCTGGCTGTCAAGCATTACGAAAAACTGGCTGCCTCCGGTATCCATACCCGAGTCAGCCATGCCAACCACACCTCTGTTATAGGCCACCGTATTGTTTTCAGCAGGAATAAAATATCCGGGACCACCGTAGCCATTCCCTTCAGGACAGCCGGCCTGAGCTACAAATCCCGGAATAACTCTGTGGAAATAGATTCCATCATAGAATCCGGTTTCCGCAAGGTACCAGAAACTGCGGCATGTTACCGGCGCTTCCTCCTTAAGCAGAGTCATTGTGAATTCACCTGCATCAGTAACAAGAAGAACCTGATCCGGCACATCACTTATAGAGGGTGCTTCTTCAGGAAGGGTTCCTTTCGGAGGCTCAGCAAAACTTATTCCTGTTTCATCTGCAGTTACAGCACCCACAACAAGGTATTCATCTGCAAGAAGGTAATCAAGTCTGTTCTCGGGAACACTCCACCCCAGATCAAAAAGTGCCATGAGTGCAGACAGCCGGGCCGCCCTGTTCAGGCTTCCATACAGGGAATCCTCCAGGATTGGGATCTGCCCGATTCCTGCAAGAGACATATGCCCGATAGGCCCCTCTGTTGAGGCCATTTCAATAAGCAGGTCACTTCTGCCTGTTGCAAGAGCTGCATTCATCCTCACATAGAGGGATGGATCATTCAGCATTTGAAAAGCAGTGCCGGGATTTCTTTGTATCACAGCATTTCTAACTGCCCAGCAACTGTCTTCCATGAAACACACAGCATCATCCGGAGAAAGCGAATTCACATAGTACAGCCTCTGAAGGTCTGTAAGGTCTCCGGTATCCAGTACCGGGGGCTGATTACCGCTCTCTGCACAGTATCTCAATACAGAAGTAAGATTGTCACTGGAAATTTCCCGGTTAGGAACATCAATTCCTGTTCTGCCTGCAAATTCAAGCCACAGATTCTTTGTATCCGTATCAAACAATTCCCAGTTCTCATTGATGTATTCAGCCAGTTGATTTGCCGGTTCACCGGGAAGCTGAAACGCCATCCTGTGAAACTGCCTTAGCATGGCAAACCTGACAAGTTCAGGGCTTTCGGGCAAAAGAAAGTCATCTCCGTATTCCATAAGAACAGAATCCTGACTTGAAGGAAAAGGGTTACCCTCTATCATGGCTTCAAGCGCCTGCTGAGAAGATGGAGTACTTGCAATAAGAGCAAACAAAACAGTGCAGATCATAGTACCCTCCTGATTAAATGCGATTCACTGAAAAGTAAACTATAATTCATGTCCGGCGAAATCGCCGGTATCAAGAACTAGAAAGGTTGATATGTCGAATACAATTATTGAACAGGCTCGAATGGGAAAGGCTAACGATGTTGTTCGCCTTGCACTTAGATACGAAAATCTTTCTCTGGAGGATGCACTTCAGAAAATTGCAGCGGGACATGCAGTAGTTCCATCAAACAACACAAGAGCGATTCCAGACCCATGCATCATAGGTGGTGGGAGCAAAATTAAAATAAACGCCAACATTGGCAGCTCCATGGATCACGAATCAATAGAAGAAGAACTCGAGAAATTGAAGATGGCAGTTTCCTCGGGAGCTCACACTGTTATGGACCTCTCAACAGGAACCGGCTGGAAAACCATACTGGACAGCATCACAGCAGCAAGCCCGGTACCCCTGGGTACTGTGCCTGTCTACCAGGTCTTTGGCGTAGCAATGGACAACGGTCGCGATGTGGCTGATGTATCCCCGGAAGAAATCTTTTCCGCAGTTGAAGATCACTGCAAAGCCGGAGTTGACTACCTTACCCTTCACTGCGGCGTCACCAGGCGATCAGTGGCTCTGCTCCGCGCCCAGGGACGCCGGATGGGAATTGTTTCCCGCGGCGGTTCTCTTATGGCTGAGTGGATGGAAAAACGAGGAGAGGAAAACCCGTTGTACACAGGGTTTGACAGACTCTCAGAAATTCTTCGCGAATACGATGTGACCTATTCTCTTGGAGATGGTCTTCGCCCCGGATGTCTTGCTGATGCCGGGGACAGAGGACAGATCGAAGAATTGATCTCCCTTGGCGAGCTTCAGAAAAAAGCTATGGCCTCAGGTGTTCAGACCATGATAGAAGGCCCGGGACATGTGCCGATGGATCAGATCGCAGAGAACATACGAATTCAAAAAAGCCTTTGCGGCGGTGCTCCTTTCTATGTACTTGGCCCGATCGTTACCGATATTGCTCCAGGTTACGACCATATAACCAGCGCAATTGGTGGTGCCATTGCAGCCTGGAACGGAGCTGACTTTCTCTGTTACGTAACTCCTGCGGAACACTTGAGACTTCCAGACATTGAAGATGTTCGTGTAGGTGTAATATCAGCGAGAATTGCAGCCCATGCAGCAGATATAGCAAGAGGAATACCGGGAGCCACTGATCTGGACAACGCCATGGCTGATGCCAGAGCTTCGTTTGACTGGGAAGAGCAGTTCAAACTGGCCATGGATCCGGTAACTGCAAGGAAATTCAGGAATGAAGCGCTGCCTGACGATGAGGACGTCTGCTCAATGTGCGGGCACCTGTGTGCGCTGAAAACAAGTCGCAGAGCAATGGGAGAAGAGGAAAGAACCTAGTCTTTCCTCACCATGGCATCGGTGTAGTAAAGTGATGATGGAACAACCGGGAACTCTACCCTTGTTCTATACACCACGAACTCATCTGGATCCCAGCGGAGACACTGGAAAACATCTGCAAGCATCTCGGAGTATCTGGGGATCAGTGGCGTATATGCACAACTGGTTCCTGTACCAATCATGATAGGCTTAATATTCATGGGAATGTAATCTCTGTCTGATCTGTAGGTCAGTGCGCCGCCATGGGTATAGTAATCGAAGAGCATTTTAGCCTGGGGATTACCTGCCATTGTCTCTGCCATGGTCTCATGGAAGAAAAGATCCAGTACCATATTCTGAACAGGAGTGTATATAGTCACAGACACCTCGTGATGCTCTTCCCCTTCGTCGGGCTTAACCGGAAAAATTCCCCGTGAGACAGTTCCGGTAACAGTATCAATAAGGTTTGTGTTACCAACAGGGCCATCCTCCAGCTCGTACACAGGGCCGCAGCTGTGAGAAGTAATTGTTTTTAACAATGGAAGAGGGTCACTGCAGTAGCTTTCCAGGAAAGGAACATTTTCCATAAGGTTGCATGTTATGCGGGGATCAATGGTATCTGTAAAAAACTGTTCATCACGCTCATTTCCGGTAAAGAAACAGGGAGTATCAATTACCCACTTTACCCCTGGACGATTTCTTCTAATGTCAAAAAGACCCTTTACTTCCGCAACATCAAGCATTCCATCAATAGCCGACGGCCCAAAGAACCAGGCATCCAGCTGTGTTTCCGCCTGGAG
>JAGLDB010000179.1 GCA_023145935.1 Candidatus Sabulitectum sp.
TGGGTTGCAAACGAGTGCCGAAGAGCATGAGGATAAACCCTGGACACTATCCCCGCCTTCAAAGCTGAGCTTCGCACAATATTCCATACAGTCATCCTGGAAAGTGGGTTCCCGTTCTTTGTAAGAAAGACCATTCTTGCGGATCCGCCCCTGGAAACTGTTCTTCTCCACAGGTCCAGATAAACCGACAGCCACTTCACAGAAGGAAGGCTCATTGGGACCATACGCTCTTTCGCTCCCTTCCCAAGCGGGCGCACCCAGCCTTGATCCAGGCTGAGTTTGTCCACTGTGAGAGAAACAAGCTCTCCTTCCCGCAAACCGGAGCCATAAGCGAGTTCCATTAGTGCTCTGTTGCGACTTGAAAGAAAATTCTCTCCAGTCCAGACCTCAATAAGCAGAGCAACTTCCTTCTCCGACAGAGAATGCGGCACTCTGAAGATCGCAGCCGGTGGTCTGATCTTCCTGGCGGGACTGGACGATATCACCTCACTTTGTACAAGATATGAATAAAATGCCCTGAGAGATGAAAGCTTCCTGGCAACTGTAGAAGGAGCTCGTTTCTGCCTGGTAAGATGCTGAAGCCATTGCCCCAGCTCTGCTGAATCCGCCTCGACAAGATTTCCAACAAATTCTAAAGCCTCAAGCAGATCCCGACTGTAAGCAGAAATTGTGTTGTGAGAAAGGTTTCTTACCAGTACAGCCCAGGTCAGAAAACCGTCAAGATGTTCTTCCGTATCCATTCAGCCATCCCAGCAGTGACCTTCCAGGAGAAGGTTCTGGATTAGAGGTGGTTCCAGGAACAAGAGAGACCGGAACACCAAGATCAGAAAGTTCTGATATGGCAACAAGAGCATCAATCCGCTGGCTGAACCCGGTAAGAGCAACCGGTGCATCACTCATGAACTTCTCTGCTTTTTCCTTTGAAAGGTCCAGTGTTTCACACAAAACGGTCTGTACCTGTTCAAAATCCCTGGAAGCAACCGGGAACAGGTAGACCATAATTGTCTTCAGCAGCTGTTCAGGCGGAGTAATGATGTTCTGCTCCGAATGAACAACTACCGGGATTGCGGCAGCTGGTACAGTAAATCTGATAGCATATGGATATAAGTTGCCAGACCCTTCCGCATTTTTCTCTGCCACCACAGGCGGAACAGTCTGTGATGCCGGTGGGGGAATCGAGCTGTATGCACTGACTGTCTTCGGCTCTTTTGCTGGTTTTTCTCTCCGGGGATCACCACTGAAAAAATCCCGATCCGGCTGATTGTCGCTGTAAGGCTCCACCACCGGCGCTACTTCCGCTTCCTCTGTGAAGACAATTGTTTTTATGGAAGAATCGCCATGAGTCTTTTTGCTGGAGACGCCTATAAGATCACCGGGAGATCTTATCTCCACAATTCCCCCGGCTCTTTCGAGAATTCTTTTTATGGACTCTGCAGCAGCCTTGTCTGCATCCAGCTTTAGAGCAATAGGAACCCGTGCTAGAAACCGGATAACCTCTTCGGTGGGCAGACGGCTGAGTTTTTGCAGGGCAACTCTGAGCCTGCCCCGGCTGCCTGGGCGATAGCCCATAAGAACCGGGACAAAGACAACTTCATCCCGCTGCATATGAATCTGTACCGAACCGTCATTTGGAAGTTCAGAGGAAAGGGCCTCAGCTTTTTCCCTGGAAAGACCGGACTGAAGAACCATGCCCTGAGGAGAGTCAAGCATCTGTCGCACGGTGTCAATGGGTTCTCCTGTTCTGGCATAGAGAACCGCAAGTATCCTGCCTGAAGGACTCCCCCCTCTGAGAATGATTTTCCAGAACATTCCTGAAGCCTCAGTCTACCTGGCTTCTACTGAGGTAAAGCTTGTCGCCCAACTCGATGAGATTCGCAGTTCTGGAGCTGACTATCATGGCAGCACAGCTTCTTGCCTCGGTTGTAAGCACCACCACATCGGCAATGGGTATTTCAGCCGAGTAGACCCACTGATCATTCACGTCTCTGACCTGCTCACTTGCTGCATAGGCAGTAAACACATCTCCTGGACTGATCCCCTGAGAACTGCCGGCACTGAGGTAAATAACATCATAGGTGTACGCACGATCCCTGTCGGGATCCCTGAACCCGAGCACCCAGAGCAACCCTCTGTCTACTCCGGCCTGGTTCCGAATGTAAATATCTCCGGCTGCCTGGTATGGTACAAGCATGTCGCCTTCCTGAATGGCGAGATAACCGTGCTGTACCTTGGCTATTGATGTGGCAGGTGTAGTACTCTCCACCTGACAGACACCGGCCACTCTGATCACATGTCCCTTGCTGCCGGTTTCAGGATCTTCAATTTCTTCACACTCTCTAAGAATGTGGAAAACCCTGCCTGGCTCAACACCCTGATCCGCTCCGAAATCAAATTCGATCAAATCTCCTGGAAGTGCGGTAAGATGCCTGTAAACACCCTCTTCTTCCGCGTTTGTGGCAAGAATGTATCCCTGGGGATTCAACGGGGAATAGCTTATAAAACCTGCGGTTTCTCTTTGAATACGGGAAAGGATAGGTTCACTGGATCTGATGAGAACAGCTCCTTCAGGTATCCCTGTCACATATCTTGTGGAACCGGATACAGCAACTGTCCCGGTAATGTCCGGTATATGGAGCACCATTCCGGGAACCAGATATTCCGCCCCTTCCAATTCAGGATTAGCTTCAAGAATATCTACCCATTTTTCCCAGGTTCCGTAGTAGTGAAGGGAAATATCGGAGAGGGTATCACCGTAACCAACAACATACTCGCTTGCGACTGATACAGTAGCAAGTAAAGCAAACAGCAGCGTAACATGCTTCATGGACTCACCTCCAGCAATTTAATATTAGCTCATTTCTCAATATCATAACTTCATAAATTCTAAACTCAGAGCTATGGGTAAGTCAACCTGTTGATTTATCTGGTTGCAGGGCAAAACACAACTGTTCCCGGCCTGCTACCGGATGTACCAGCTTTCACCGTTACAGTATAAACTCCTCTAGGCTCTATACTTCCTTCCAGTGGCACATTAACTGCAATAGCAAGATTGCCATCACCCTGAGATTCCCCGATCCATTCACTACCTGCGGCAACAGGCTGACCGTCATCTCCTATTTTGAAAACAAGCTGACCGGAGGTTGCGCCTGGAGCCAAAGAGACTGAAGAAGAGAATTTGTCCTGCCCGTCAGGGGTTGAAGTACCTGTTTCTGTAACAACAGTTCCAGTGGTGTGGAGAGCGAGTATTTCTCCCTGTTGAAGCTCTATCCCTGTATCATGCCACCCTAGAGCAGCATCAATTGCATGTGTTTCCTGAATGATATGTGAATCACCCCAGATTATCAGGAAAACCGAATCCTGCTGAACCGAGGAGGAGCCTGACCTGACAGTTCCGCCGGAGGCGGTTATCTCGCCGGCGAATGTTCTTCCATCAAGACACCAGACCCGGCCGCTGGCAGGAACATCAACTGTACCACCGGACAAAAAAGCCCTGCCGGGATCTATGGAAAGAAGCTTTCCGGTGACAACCGTTCCATCTGCAGCAACCAGAACATCAACTGGTTCATTTCCGCAGGCAACAGTAAACACAAGAATTGCCATCAGAATAGAATATATCTTTACCAAGCTAGTCTCCCCAAATAATTAATTGATCCATTGCCTGACCTATCTCAGAGATGGGCACAAACTCCATTGAGTTTCTCTGGGCTTCCGGGACATCTTCGAGATCCCTGATGTTCTCTACTGGAAGAAGAATTTTCTGAATACCAGCCGCAAGAGCTCCAAGAACCTTTTCCTTTACGCCTCCCACAGGAAGTACCGCCCCGCGAAGGGTTATCTCTCCGGTAACTGCTGTCAGGTTCTGTATTGGTCTCTCACTTAAAGCACTGAGTACGGAAGCAGTGATTGCTACTCCGGCTGATGGACCGTCTTTGGGGGTTGCACCGGCAGGAACATGAATGTGTATGTCAAATTCAGCAGGGTCATTCTTCAGATCTCTTCTGTTGGCCCTGATCCAGCTCAGTGCAGCCTGAGCAGACTCTTTCATTACATCGCCAAGTTGACCTGTAAGAATAAGCTTTCCATTTCCCGGAAGAAGCAGAGTCTCTATCATGAGTATCTCGCCCCCCACTGCAGTCCAGGCAAGGCCGGTTGCAACTCCAACTGAAGGCTCAGATAAACTTGTTTCTCTGGTAAACTTCCACGATCCCAGGAAATCGGGTACAACACTGTCAGTGACAGTTATCAATATTCTGCTACCACCAGCCACTTCCACAGCATGTTTCCGGCAGATAGCGCCAATACATCGCTCAAGTTCTCTTACTCCTGCTTCACGGGTATATCTCTTAACAATACACCTGAGGCCACTCTCTCTGAACCTGATAAGTTT
>JAGLDB010000018.1 GCA_023145935.1 Candidatus Sabulitectum sp.
CTGTGATCTGAATGCCCAGAGTTGCAAGGAAGCTGGAACTCTCTTCCGGGGTCTCATTCAGCAGATTTATGTAGTCGTTCACATCGTACAGAGCCTGCTCTGACATACAATTTACCAGAGCATTGCCGTCAGCATTTTCATATGCATCAAAGAAGGTTTTTACAACCTGTTCCGGGGTTTCTGCAGCGCAAGCCATTGAAAATAAAGAAATTACCGCAATTGCTGGAAGAAAGTATTTCATGGATAAGCCTTTTCTGTGTTGTATGAAGCAGCGGAAGGAACCGCCACGGATCGTAATAATTCATCAATGATATATACAAAGAGTTAACTGTAGGAGCTGTACATAGTGGAATAGAACAAAGAAGCCTGGATTCAGGCAAAAAAAAGGCGCCCCGAAGGGCGCCTAAAACAAAAAATGTTTACATGAAGTTCATTCCGTCGCCGGCGATTTTCCAGCTGCCGTTCTCAAGAACAAGCTCGATATCGTCAGAATCGCCGTCCATTGTAACTGGAACTAAAGCTGTTTCGCCGTCGATGGTGGCTGTTCCAATTTCAACTGCACTGAAATCAGGCATGTCTGATGCAAGCATTTCACTGCTGAGTATTATTGTGATAGCTTTACCTGCTGTGAGATCAGCAACCTCTTCAGGTGTGATCTCAATACCCATCATGATCGCCATGGCTGCTGTTCCCTCCGGGTCAGCCTTCAGCTCTTCAAGACCTTCGTCAATGCCGGTAACTACTTCAGCAGAAAGACAGCTGATAACAGCATCGCCATCACCGTTCTGTACGCCGTCCATAAGCTGCTGTACAACCTGTTCCGGTGTTCCGCTGCCGCCACAGGCAATTGCGAGAACAAAAACTGCTGCAAGAGCAAGAGCAAACTTCTTCATCTTAAACCCCTCCTGATTGACATCGCTCAGCAACCGGTAAAAGATATTACTCAGTCTGAACAATCTTTAACTGGTAACAAAAACCATTGGCCGATTATAGCTATTTGTGGGGTTGATGCAAATATTCCCTTATGCATGAGTGTTATACCGTTCTATGGGCTCTTGGAGAAAAGCCTTGTTCTGTTTTTTTGAATGCATAGAAAAAGGGCGCTCTTTCAAGCGCCCCAATTTATGCAACAACGATAATATGCTATTCTGGAGTCTTACTGATCTTCCAGCTGCCGTCTTCGAGGAGAAGCTCAAGTTCTTCCTCTTCACCATCAGCAGTTACGTTTACAACTGCAGACAGGCCATCTTCAGAAATGGTTGTTTCGCCGATAACAACATCTGAAAGGTCCGGCATATCCGCGGAGGCCATTTCGCTGCTGAGCATTGCAGTAAGGAATTGCCCGACTGTTAAGTCAGCAACCTCTTCAGGAGTAAATTCAAGACCCATCATGGCAAGCTGAGCTACAGACTCATCCGGAGCAGCTCTCAGTATTTCGATAAATCCGTCTAACTCAAGAAGACCTTCGGAAGACATGCAGCTGGCAACGCCATCGCCGTCTCCGCTGTTCCATGCGTCAAGAAACTTCTGAACAACCTGTACCGGTGTCCCGGCAGACCCGCAGGCCACAGCGAGAACAAAAATTGCTGCTAAAACAATAGCAAACTTCTTCATGTGTTGATCCCTCTCCATTGCGTTACCCAGCGTCAGTGATGTTCATCACCTGTTCTGAATAATCTTTTTACAGTAACAAAAACTACTGCAGAATTATAGTGCTTCGCCATGGTTATGCAAATACATGTAGCGCAGAGAGAAAAAAGCGCCCATAACGAGTGCTCTTATCGGAACAAATTACAGGAAGCCCAGGCCGTCGTCGATTTTCCAGTATCCATTTTCAAGAACAAGCTCGAATTCCTTTTCATACCCTTCGATAATGACCAATACTATTGCATTATCTCCGTGGATGATTGTTTCACCTGTTTCAATGCTGTTCAAGTCGGACATTTCAGTTGTGAACACTTCGCTTTCCAGAATAACAGATATCAGGTCTCCTGCTGTGATGTTTTGTACATCAACCTCAGAGATCTCAATATTCATCCCTGCAAAAAATGCAACACATTCCACCGGATTCTTTTTCATTCCCTCGAGGTTTTCATACACGCCTTCAAGAGCTTTTTCAGACATGCATGCTGCAACAGTATCTCCATGGGAGTTTTTTAGTGCGTCAAAAAGTTTCTTTACAACCTGATCAGGTGTTGCCGCCCCTCCACAAGCTACAGCAAGAAGAAGAACTGTCATAATGGCCGGAATAAACTTTTTCATCTGTAAACCTTTCTGGGAGCGTGTCCTGCGTAAAGAAACAACTATCCAGTGAAAATACACACAACCTGTCAAAATGAACCTGCACGATCATAGTCATTTACACGGTTGATGCATACCGAAACCTCTGTTCTGATTTTTCATTCACTCTTCACTCTTCATCGCTTGAGGGTATATTACATGTTAGCATTTTTTGTTTCATCTCTCGTACTTACTGGAGGGGATCTGTTCTGAGGTATTCAGTTGCAATTCTGGTGGCTCTTCTTCTAACCAGCGCATGTGGCAGAGGTACAGATTCAAGTGGCGATAAGGTTCAGGTTGTGTTCTGGCACGCTATGGGTGGTCCTCTGGGTGATGTTCTGGAAGATTCGCTTATTGCTGAATTCAATGCCATGCACCACAACATTGAGATCCTGCCTGTGTGCATGGGTAACTACAGCGCTCTCAGTCAGAAGATCATGGCTGGTGTAATGGCCGATTCTCCACCTGGAATGGCTCAGGCCTATGAAACCTGGACTGCACAGTTGATCCGTGGCGGGGCACTTGTTCCACTGGATTCTCTTATGGAAACTGACTCTTCCTATACTGATGAGATGTGGGACGATTTTTTCCCGGTATTTCAGGCCAATAATACTTTTGATGGAAGAGTCTATTCTTTTCCCTTTAACAAGAGTGTACCTCTGATCTATTACAATACAGAGCTTTTTGACAGCCTCGGGGTTTCACCTGCTACCACCTGGGAAGAGCAGAGAGAATTGCTGGAAATTCTTACATATGACATCAATGGTGACGGTGATCTGTTTGACCAGGGCGACAGAAGCGGTACGGCATTTGGCACTTCTGTATGGAGCTTTGAATGCCTGCTTGCCCAGGCAGGCGGATCTCTTCTGAATTCCGATTCAACCGGAACCGCTTTCAATTCCCCGGAAGGTATAGAAGCTCTGGAGTATATGACCACGCTGCTTTATGTGGATTCCACTGCATACCTGACTTCCGGCTATGACCACCAGAAGGGTTTTGCTGAAGGCCGCGTAGGGCAGGTTCAGGGTTCTGTAACCAGTCTTGCATTTATGATCAGGGACATGGAAAGAAGGGCGGAGAGCGGGCTTTCAACTTTCACAATAGGAACAGCGCCACTTCCTGCCGGTCGACAGCAGGCAGTGTACATTTCCGGAACAAATGTTATTCTCTTTAACAACGAAGATCCCCGAGTGGTAGAAGCCGGATGGGAATTTATCAAGTGGTTTGCCCAACCGGATATACAGGCCAGATGGTTTGCTGGAAGCGGGTATCTGCCTGCAAGAATATCAAGCCTTGAAGAACCGGCAGTTATAGCAAAAATGGAAGAGTATCCCGGTCTTGAAGCAGTTCTCGAGCAGCTGCATTATGCAGTGTTTGAGCCTCAGATTACCGCCTGGTACGATGGCAGGGCTTTTCTATCTGAATCAGTAGAAATTGTACTTTACGGCAGGATGACGCCGGAGGACGCTCTTTCCCGAGCAGCCGATCTGGCAGATGCTGAAATTAGAACAGGCCGCTAGCAATACAGCGGCTGGGAGAGGGAGGAATAATGATAAAGGTTCTTTTGCCGGTGATGGTGCTTTTCAGCCTTGCCGGTGCCCAGGTTCTCACCATAGCCGAAGCTAGAATTGACAGCGATGGAGATGGAATTCCTGATCTGCTGGGCGAGACTGTTACCATCAGCGGAGTTGTGACATGTGAAACCACGCTGTTTTCCACTTCGGGATACAGTTTTTACATGCAGGATGCAACTGCTGGTATTAATGTTTACGCTTATGAAGCTCCCGGCAACATGAATCCCGGAGAGGAGTGGGAGCTTACAGGAGAGATCAAAGCTTACAATGGTCTTACAGAAATTTCTCCCGAGTCAGTGGATGATTACAGCTATGTGGGCAACCCCGGTATGCCTGCTCCTGTTCAGCTCGTACGGAATCAACCCGTTTCCGAACCAATTGAAGGAATGCTCATAGCAGCAGGCGATCAGAGCCTTGTACAGTGGGTCACAGTTGCTACAGCTCCATCCAGTGCCGGTGGCGGGTACAACTTTGATGTCTGGAACGGACAGACAGTTATCCCGATCAGAGTTAATGAAACAACCGGTATCGATGTGTCTGCAGTGGATGTTGGAACCAGGCTGTTCATGATCGGAATAGGTGGACAGTACGATTCCACTGAGCCTTATGATTCCGGTTACCAGTTGCTGCCAAGATATCAGAGCGACATCATCGTATTCAATCCTTCAGTTGGGGATTACTTCCATCTTGAAGTTTCCGGTAATCCGTTCGCTCCTGATCTAGGCGAGACAATGCAGATAGAGTACAGTGGTCCGCAGGGTACAAGATTTAATCTTACTCTGTACGACCGTGCTGGAAGAGATCTTGCCCACCTGGCTATAAACACTCCTGCAGGTGATGTTTTCAACTGGGATGGCAGAGATGACTGGAACGAATTTTTACCAATGGGACAGTATCTGCTTCTGCTTGAAGGAGTATCTCCCAATGGAGACAGATTGACAACAACCGAGACCGTGGTTATCGCGGCACCACTGGAATAGGAGGGATCACATGAGAATTAACACAACAGCAGCCCTTCTTGTTCTTGTGCTGGCTTTGCCTGCCTCAGGCTCTTTTGAAGAGCTGGAGATGGGGATACCGGCCATGGCCATGGGGGGTACCGGAGTGGTTCTTGCCGGTCTTGAAGGCAGCATGTGGAATCCCGCATCTGTGGCATCCATTGCCAGAGCTTCTGTTACCATATCCGGAAACATGCCCTACTCCAATTTTGATTTTGCAACTGCCGGTATAGACGGTGGAGCACCCATATCCGAGAACTGGAACCTTGCAGGCAGTGCAAGGTGGTTTGGAGGCGAACTCTACAACGAGCAGATCATTGCTGCTACAATAGCAGGCAGGCTTTCCCGTGATTTCTCATTCGGGCTGCAGCCTGTTCTTGCAAGAGTGGACATCAAAGACGGAGTGAGCAGTTACGGAAGTTCAATGGCTTTTTCCGTCAACGCCGGATTCAGGGTGACCATGTACGACAGGTGGGCATTTGCCGCTGCTGTAAAGAACCCGCTTGAGTCACGAATTGGCAATTCGGAGGAGTATATGCACAGACAGATGGACGCGGGTATTTCATACGAGCCTGCTGATGGTCTTGTTACTGCATTTGCTCTTTCCAGGGATTTCAGAGGAACCAGAATAAGAGTTGGAGGTGCCCTTCCGCTCGGGCCTCTTACAGTTTATGCAGGTGCCATGAGCGGCCCGGCAGTGTTCACCGGAGGGTTTTCTGCGGTTGTAGAAGGCGTTAAGGCCAGCTACTCTGTGCAGACTCATCCAGAGCTGAATCTGTCACACGCAATTGGGGTGACATATGCTTTTTAGCCTGCTGCTTGCTTCAATGCTGGCCGCTGTGCCTGACGGGTTCGACCTGAACTCTGCTACTTACGAGGAGCTTCTTGGTCTGGAAGGACTTACTTCAGAGCAGGTTGTTGTTCTTTACGACTACATACAGGGCACTGGAGGGCTGGAGAATGTTTATGAGGTGGTGGATCTTCCAGAATTCACACCTGCTACCCTTGTATGGCTCAGGGAGAATGTAATTGTTCTGCCTGTGCCTGAACCGGAGATCTCGTCACAGATCCTTAATGTTATGGAAAGACTCGCTCAGGAAGATGGCCCGGGAGATGCTGCAGTTGAGTACTGGGAGGACCTTCTTTTAAGACCCATGCCCATCAACCAGGCTTCCTGGTGGGATCTTCGCAGCCTGGACAGGGTGAGTTTTATCGATGCAGCATCGGTTGACAGCAGACTCAGAAGCCTTGGGCCTGTATCTTCTGTTTCATCCCTGCGCAGTACTGAGAATCTCCGTTACTACGGTTACCGCAACATGAGAGACTACGTTTCCACCCGTGAGCCTGATTACTCTTCAACTGAATTCTACGGCAGTTATCGATTCATATATGATGACAATGAGGGCCGAAGTGGAATTGATGACGGGATCGAAGGACAGATCTCTGAATTGCAAGCAGCGATATCGGATATTATCGAAGGCGGAAGAGAGCTTTCTTCCACTTCAATAGACAGCCTTGAGCTTATCACAAGACTGCAATCAGAATACGCACAACTTGTAGAAGCCCGTGATGTGACTGGTTTCAGCCACAGGGTCAGGGTGGGCTCAGGGGACAGATATCGCGCAGGAGCCAGGCTCTCCAGAGGGGTTAACTCTATTGCTGGAACCGATCTTGTCGCCGGGCTGGATGCTCCGGTAAATGAAAGATTCGATGTTGGAAAGGCATATTTTTCCTTTCAGGATGACGGATTTGTCAGGCAGGTGATAGCTGGTAATTACAGAGTTTCACTTGCTCAGGGGCTTCTGATCGACAACTCCGACGAACTCATGTACAGAAATACATACAGAACATGGGGATTGACCCCTGATCTGACCTCATCCAGGCAGAATGCTCTTCTTGGAGGCGCAACCCGGATTGAAGCAGGACCGGTGCTCGGTTATGCCTTCGGTTCATTCACACCTCGTGATGCGCTGACAAATCTGGACGGCACGCCGAATGTTCTCTACCAGGGAGAACTCCGACCGGAGGAATACAGTGGTGTTCTTAATGAAACCACTTACGGTGGTTATGCCTTTTATGACATGGGAGATTATCTTCCAGTGGGTACAGCGATCGGCATAGGAACTTTGCAGATACAGTACAGTGATTCCCTGAACCCTTCCGTGGCGGGAATGGACATTCCCAACGATACATACACCTGGGACTGCCCGGAGTATGCCTATATGCCTGCAGGCGACAAACTGAGCTATCTGGCAGGTTCCGCACAGACTGTTTATGAGAACATGAGTGCTGAGGTGGAAGCAGTGCGTCAGGACAACGGTGCCTGGGCAAGCATTACCACAGCCAGCTGGCAGAACAACTGGTTTAATGTTTCGGCTTCATACAGGAACTATGCTCTTGATTTCATGAATCCGTACAACCGGGCTTTTTCGGAACAGCACAGATTTGATGATACCGTTTTCGAAAAGCCTTACAGGCTGAATGATCCACTTGCTTCTCAGCTTGCAGATCTTCCTGTGCCTAAACCTGAAGAGGGTCTCTACATGGAGACTCGTTTCCAGGTAAGTCGTCAGGTTACCTTTACAAAGGTCTATCTTGATGTCTGGCGGAATCTGGCTTATGACACTGAGAACCTCAGGTTTCAGGGGGAAGTGGAGTATCGGCCGGTATGGCCGGTGAGGTTCCGGTTGAAGTACAAGTTCCAGGATAAGATCAACCACAAAGACATCGTACCAAGTAACTCCCGTACACAGGAATTCACACTCCGTACATTCTCTCTTCCCTTTGGTGGAGATTATTTCAGCATGGAGCTCAGGTACGGAAACGTGGAGCTTACTCCCAATCCTCTTTACGGAGACGATAGAAATATGTGTGGCGGTTTTCTGGCCATGCGGTGGGAGCATGAATTCAGCCCGGAACTCTCGGTTCTGGGTGGCAGTACTTTCTGGACAACCGATGGCATGAGCCAGTGGGAATTTGAAGATACCGGGATAGATTTTCTTGATGGGGATGGAACAAAGTTCTATGTCACCATGAAGAATACACTGTCGGACAATCTTCAGCTTCGCTTCAAGTTTGTCAGGAAAGACACTTTCTTTCCCCATAATGGATTTTACAGACCGGACCCCGATGATCAGTATCACTATCAGGGAGATCCGGATGAAACAGTAACAGATTTCGGTGATCATGTCACCGATTACGGTATTCGCTGCCAGCTTGACATTCGCTGGTAGGCAGGAGGACAAATGGGTATAACAGCAGGCGGATTGATTATTCTTCTGGCCCTGTCAGGCGGCCTGCCTGAGGTATTGTGGCTGGGAGATCAGGGAGTTTCCGGTTCAGCGGCGGCGGCAGGTATGGGCAACACTGTGTATGCAGATGGTTCTCCACTGGCAGCGGTGCAGAACCCTGTGGCAGCGGCGCTGCTTCCTGAAGGTTTCAGCGCCGGTATCACCGGTGCTCTGGCTCTGGATATTGAAAAAAGAACCCGAAGAGTTTATGACAGTTTTGGCGGTGTGGTAGGGGAATCTGAGCACAGTTTCAATCAGAACTTCCACCCTCTTCCCGGAGCAGCAGCCCTTTCATGGAAGCAGGGCAATCTGGCTGTTTCAGCTGGATGGAGAGCATCTTCAACATTTGGTTATGCGTACAGCCGGGTAATGAATGATGGCGACTATGTAAAAATAGCAGAAGAAACACTTGATTTCACTGGAATGCTTAACGATTTTGGTCTTTCAGTTGCATGGGCTCAGTGGAACTCTTTTTCCTTCGGTGCAGGTGGAAGTTTCGTAACAGGAACCAGGTCTATGGATTACCGGATTGATTATGTAGATCCAACTGCTACCGATTTTGAAAATGAGGTTGAAACCGATATTTCAGGAATGATCGCCCGCGGATCTGCACTGATCGATCTCGGCAGGGTAACATTCTGTGCTGGAATTGAGCAAGCGTTAAGCTGGAAATGTGAAGTAGACACAGTAGAGATCGATTTGACTCTTCCCATGACGGTTAGAGCAGGTTTGAGATATCAGCCTGGTAACAGACTCATGAGTCTTTTTGTTGCCGATTTCTGGTGGTCAGGCACATCGTCTGTTGAAATTGATGACTTGGATGCAGCCATGAGAAATTCATGGGGATTCGGTGCCGGCGTAGAGAATACTTTACCAGGCAATACAATAGGCAGAGCTGGCTTTGAATACGACAGTTCTCCCGTTGCAGGCGCTCTTGACAGAATGAAGTTTACAACAGGTCTTGGCTGGATCATTGATGACCTTGCTGTGGACGCGGCAATAAGCTTCTCACCTGTTCGCTGGGATCAGTATCAGGCTGATGGTCTTCCGTCATTTACATCAGGGGATTCTCTTGTGGTGGAATCCAGCAGAACTGCTTTTACCCTTGGTGTTTCCAGGACATTCTAGAAAGGAAGGTATTATGCTCACAAGAATTGCGCTGGTACTATTCCTTCTGGCAACCTCTGTACAGGCTGAGATTGTTTATTTAAACATTCTTCACACTAATGATATTCACGGAGGGATAGCCTCGCGGGAGGCGTCTTTCATGAACCCGGATTTTCCTCCTGGAATCGGAGGTGGTGCCTGGATAGCCACTTATGTAAAACAAGTCAGGGAGGAGTGTCTGGAGAGCGGTGAGTACTGCCTGCTTATTGATGCTGGAGACATCTGGCAGGGAACTCCTGTAGGCAATTACAACTCAGGCGAATTCATGATGGAATGGATGAATTCCATGGATTATGACATGATGACACTGGGTAATCATGACTTTGACCATGGAGCGGTAAATGCTATTGAAAAAGCAGGAATGGCGGATTTTCCTGTGATCTGCACCAATTTCACCACACTTGACGGTGAAATACCTGCCCCGATTGTTCCATACATCTTCATGGACATGGACGGCATCAGTGTGGCCTTTGTGGGTGTTACTACTTCTGATACATATGGTCTGGTTGATCCGGAGCTGCTTGAGGGGTATCTGATCACTCCTGAGCTTGAAGCAGTGGAAATCGCTCTGGAGGATGTGTATGCACAGGGCGCTGAAGTGGTTGTTCTGGTTTCACATCTGGGACAGCCGCCTGACCCGGAAAGATACACATCAAGGGTGTATGAGGCATGGGACAACGGGGAAGAGTACACAAAGGATTTTGCCTACAACACAGCAGAACTCACATGCATGGTGGAGGGAATTGATTTTATTGTAAGCGGTCATACTCATGTGGCTCTTCGCCAGCCCTGGGTTAATCCCCTTACCCACACAATTATAGTTCAGGGATATGCAAATGGTACAGGTATCGGGCACATCAGAATAGCAATGGATACAGAGACTGGATCAATTGTCGGGTATGATCTGCCTGACGGAGAAGAATACATCAGTCTGCTTCATGACAGGTTCTGGCCGGATCAGGAACAGCTTGAGCTTATTAACGGCTACCGGGAAATAGCCGAAGCCGGTATGGATGAAGTGGTTGGCGAAGCTGTTACAGAGATTCCAAGAGGAGGTGCTGAGCACCCTCTTGGACGGCTCATGAGTGACGCTATCTGTGTAGCAACACAGGCTGATGTCGGGCTTCTGAACAGAGGCGGCATTCGTGCTGCCATTCCAAGAGGACCCATTACTCCCAGGATCATATTCACGTCAATTCCCTTTGAAGAGGATCTTTACACTCTGGAAATAACAGGTGCTGAGCTTCTCGAAATACTGGAAACCGGAATGCAGGGCCGAAGGCGGGATATGGAAATATCCGGGTTTACATGCAACCGCAACCAGGCGGTAGACGATGGCAGCAAGATAGAAAACCCCATGATTAACGGCGTGCCTCTTGAACTGGATGCAGTATACATTCTTGCAACAACAGGATATCTGGCGCAGGGCAACGTAGGGTATGGCATAATGCTTGATCATGATGCGACTTTTGCAGGGGTAACACTGCTTCAGGCTGTTACTGGCCATATTACATCTTCTTCACCAATTGAACCAGACAATAGAACAAGGATCATCTGGATAGAAGAAGAAAGGTAGTTTGTTGAAAATCACTGTTCTTGGCGCCGGGCTGGCTGGTCTCAGTGCAGCTGAAGAGTTAGTCCGGCGGGGACACGAGGTAACAGTTCTGGAAAAAGATCCATCTTACGGGGGTCTTGCCGCAACTGTGAAGATGGATGGTTTTGAGTATGACCTTGGGCCACACAGATTTCACACATCAAACGGGAATATTCTTGACTCCGTAAAGGAACTACCCGGGATCGAGCTTCTTGAACTGAATAGAATAAGCAGGATCAGGCTTCTTGACCGATATTTTGACTATCCTCTTGCTTTCAGTAATGTGTTGTCTACCATGCCGTTGCACAAGGGAATAGGTATGGTGTTCAGTTTTTTCTGGGAGAGCATCAGAGGGCTTTTTGCGCCAAGGGAACAGGAAAGCTTTGAAGGCTGGGTGCTGAGCCGTTTTGGGCGTGGTCTTTACGACCTCTATCTGGCTCCGTACAATGAAAAACTCTGGGGCATTAAACCTTCTCAACTCAGTGCCGACTGGGCCAGTCAGCGGATAACGGTACCAAGTCTGGCAGGTCTGATAAAAGAGACTATTGTTCCCTCAAAGGAAACGGTGAGAAGCCTTGTGAGTACATTTCACTACCCCGTAGGTGGAATTGGTGAGATATGTCACGGGCTTGCTGCCAGGGTCACTGAGTCAGGTGGTAGAATTTTGTTGTCTACAAAACCCACTGCTCTGCATAAAACCGGGAACGGGTGGCGTATCGATTTTAAGAATGGCCACATTTTCTCTGAAAAGATCATAAACACTATTCCAGTCAACGAGTACACAAAGTTGCTGGGAGATATTCTTCCTGAGAAAGTTCATAGCGCTGCGGTGGATCTGAAGTTCAGAGCTCTGGTGTTCCTGACTGTAATGCTTGACAGTGATGTAACTCCAGCCGATCACTGGATCTATACCTCTGAAGATCGCTATCTGTTTAACAGACTTTCGATTTCAAGGAATTTCGATCCTGATGTGCCTGCGCAGGTTGTTTTTGAATTCAGCTGTGAGAAGAATGATAGAATCTGGAACATGTCCAGGGAGGAACTTCTTGAAGCTACCGTACCAGGAGCTGAACACCTTGAGCTTTTTTCTGCCCGTATGGTGATTGGTGTTCACCTTTCTCGCAGAGAGCACGCCTACCCCATATATGACCTTAACTATGCCAGGAATACATCGATGGTTCTGGATGCTCTGGATAAGATCCCGGACAGTGTCACCTGTGGAAGGCAGGGGTTGTTTCGCTACAACAACATGGATCATTCTATTGAAATGGGGAAATATGCTGCTCTTGAGATTCTTGGAGAAGCTACAGTGAAAGACCATTTCAATTGGGATGAAAATACATGGTCTGATGGTTGATCTTAGAAGAACAGGATCAATTCTGCTCATAGCAATTGGCGGTCTTTTCGTTTTCGGGGCTTTTGTTGATCCGACATTTCTCAGACCACTTCTCAGGATAACCTGTCACCGGCTTCCTCACAGATCATTTGACTGGGCACCGGGTCTCTGTGCCAGATGCACATTCTTCTGGATCGGGATACTTGTATCATCTTCGCTGATGTTTTTCAGAAAACTTCCAGGTTCAATAGTACTGGGGTTGTTCCTCATGCTTCCCATGGCTCTTGATGGATCATTCCAGTTCATAGGCTTATATGAAAGTACCAACATCATTCGATTACTCACCGGTTGTTTTGCCGGGGCAGGGCTTTGCATCATGCTTGAGGGTGGCGCTAAACACTGACTATTGACAAATCCTTTCAAAAGCGTGAGATTTGATGCCGACCAGAGGGTATCTGGTATCCACAGAAAGTGGAAGAGGCCGAACCGAATGGTTCGCTGTTGCTCTTCCGCAAGAGCTTATTTCACTTGCGGAAAGGACGACTCAATATGAGCAGAAAGAGAACCCTTATCTTAGGCGCCGCAGGGCGCGATTTCCACAATTTCAACACTCTGTATCGCAACGATGACAGCTACGAGGTTGTGGCTTTTACTGCAACACAGATCCCGGATATTGATGGAAGAAAATACCCTGCAGAGCTTGCAGGAGAATTCTATCCTGAAGGTATCAAGATCCTTGACGAGAGCGAACTCGAGAACATCATATATGGTGAGAATATCGAGCTTTGTGTAATGTCTTACAGCGATCTTCCAGACAGTACAGTTATGGCCCTGGCCAGCCGTGTTAACACAGCAGGCGCTGACTTTGTAATGATCGGTGCAGAGCGCACAATGGTGAAGAGCACCAAGCCGGTTATTGCCATCACTGCTGTTCGTACAGGCTGTGGTAAGAGTCAGACAACTCGCCGTGTTGTTGAAGAACTCAAAAAAGCCGGAAAAAAAGTGGTTTCAATTCGTCACCCTATGCCTTACGGCGATCTTGTAAAGCAGAAGGTTCAGCGCTTTGCCACAATTGAAGACCTTAAGAAGCACGAGTGCACAATTGAAGAGATGGAAGAATACGAGCCACACATCATCAACGGTAATGTTATCTACTCAGGCGTTGATTACGAAGCAATTCTTCGTGAGGCCGAGAAAGAGGCAGATATCATTCTCTGGGACGGTGGCAACAACGATACATCCTTCTACGCTCCTGACCTTACTATTACTGTGGTAGATCCTCACAGACCCGGCCACGAGCTTAGCTACTACCCCGGTCAGACAAACCTCAGGCTTGCGGATGTTGTTGTTATCAACAAGATCGACAGCGCATACCCCGAGGATGTTGAGGAAGTAAGAAAGAACATCCGTTCGGTTAACCCAACAGCCCGTATCATAGATGGAGCCAGCCCTGTTTCCGTAGACAAGCCTGAGCTTGTTCTTGGTAAAAAGGTTCTTGTTGTTGAAGACGGACCAACACTCACCCACGGTGAGATGGAGTACGGTGCAGGTTTTGTGGCAGCAGAGAAGTATGGCGCAGCTGAATTCGCCAATCCTGTTCCTCATGCTGTTGGTACTATCAAAGCCACTTTTGACAAGTACTATCCCGGTGTGGAAGAAACAGTAATTCTTCCAGCTATGGGTTACGGTGATGCTCAGATCAAAGATCTTGAGGATACCATCAACGCCATTGATTGTGATGCCGTTATCATTGGAACTCCTATGGATCTTTCCAGAATAGTAAATATCAACAAGCCTACGGTGAAAGTTACATATGACCTTCAGGAGATCGGTAAGCCAGATCTTGCTGAAGTTCTGAAGCCTTTTACTGAATAGTAGAATAGTTCGCATGTTGCGGTAATCGCATGGAAAGGCAGGTCCCACAGGGGTCTTGCCTTTCTTGCATCATCTGGAGGTATTGTTCAATGTCTGAAAAACCCATGAAGGGGCAGACAAAAGAAGAACATTGTGAGACCGAAGTAGAAAAGAAGCCAGCCGTTCATATTTTTCCCGAGTGGTGTAAGGGCTGCGGAATCTGTGTAGCATTCTGTCCCAAGCAGGTGCTGGAAATGGGCAGGGATCAGAAAGCCCATGTTGTGCATCCGGAAAAATGTATTGAATGTGCTCTGTGTGCCCGCAGGTGTCCTGAATTTGCTGTGTATGTCAGTGGAGATCACCTTAAAGAGGGTAAAAAAAAGAATGGTGGTGAGAAATGAGCGGAGTTCCCTGGGGAGAGACGAAACTGGTACAGGGCAATGAAGCTGTGGCTCTGGGGGCCCTTGCTGCCGGAATAGACTTCTTTGCCGGATACCCGATTACGCCGTCTACTGAAGTTGCCGAGATACTTGCCCGTGAGTTGCCTCTTATCGGAAAAAAATGGATACAGATGGAAGATGAGATTGCCAGTATCAGCGCCATTATAGGCGGCAGCCTCGCTGGAGGCAGATCCATGACTGCTACAAGTGGTCCAGGTTTCAGCCTTATGCAGGAAGGTCTTGGATATGCATGCATGACTGAGGTGCCTCTTGTTCTTGTTAATGTCATGCGCGGCGGACCCTCAACCGGGCTTCCCACACAGGTTGCCCAGGGTGATGTAATGCAGGCAAGGTGGGGAACTCACGGAGATCATCCCGCCATTGTTCTTGCACCTTCAGATGTTAAGGAATGTTTTGACCTTACCATAATGGCTTTCAATCTTGCTGAAGAATTCCGGACACCTGTTATTCTTATGCCTGATGAGGTCATAGGTCATATGCGCGAGAAGCTTACTTTTCCGAAAGAGGAAGAAGTTTGCATAACCCCACCTTCCTCACCTGATGTACCTCTTGAATGGTACGAGCACTATCACGCGTCAGCTACCGGTGTATCGCCAATGGCTCATTTCGGCTCAGGATACCGTTTTCACGTAACTGGGCTTACCCATGATTCCCATGGCTTCCCCACTCGCAAGGTAGACGAAGTTATTACTAAAATGAACAGACTCAAGCATAAGATAACAAGGCGTCTGGATGTTCTTGAGAACAACATGCTCCATGGGATTGAAGAATCAAAGGTTATCATTTTCTGCTATGGATCAGTATACAGAAGTGCTCTTGCCGCCCAGAAGATTTTAGCTAAGCAGCGTAAAAAGGTTGGAATATTCCGGCCTGTTACCATCTGGCCATTTCCGGACAGAACGGTTAAGGAAATGCTTGATTCAAAGGATGTTATTCTTGTTCCTGAACTTAATCAGGGGCAGATTATACACGAGGTCGAGCGTCTTACATCAGACAGCGTAAGAGTTGTTCCTCTTCACCGGTATGACGGTTACGAGATTACACCTGAGCAGCTTGTTGCTGCGGTACTGGAGGTGATGTAATGCCTGCCCGTCTTCCATATGCTTACAAATATCTTAGAGCAAAGAAAAAATTCCCGCATGTCTGGTGCCCCGGTTGTGGAATCGGCATTGTTATGGGATCCATTATCAGAGCAATTGACAGCCTTGGCTGGGAACTGGATGATATTCTTATGGTATCCGGTATAGGCTGCACCAGCAGAATGCCGGTTTATTTAGATTTCAACACACTGCACACCACCCATGGCAGGGCTCTTGCCTTCGGTACCGGCGCCAAGATGGCAAATCCTAACCTGAAGGTTCTTGCTGTTATGGGTGATGGAGATTCCATGGCCATCGGCGGCAACCACATAATTCACGCAGCTCGTCGCAACATGGACATCACAGCTATCATAGTAAACAACAACAATTATGGAATGACTGGAGGGCAGTTCTCGCCTACAACTCCACAGGGTGCTATAACATCTACTACACCTTACGGCATGATCGAGCCGGATTTTGATATCTGCAAGCTTACAGAAGCTGCAGGGGCAAACTTTGTTGCCCGTGGAGATGTCTATCATGTTATAGAACTCGACGGTATTCTCAAAAAGGCACTTTCCGGTTCCGGATTCAGAGTTGTTGAAGCTCTTGCCCCCTGCCCCACCAACTTCGGCAGAGCGAACAGGCAGGGAGACGCTGTGAACATGATGGAGCTTCTCAGGGATAACACCATCAATATCGCACAGGCATCAAAGCTTCCCAAAGAGAAAACAGAAGGCAAGACCGTCAGAGGAATTTTCGTAGACCGTGATGAGATCGGATATGTGGAGCGATATCAGCAGCTCTGTGATCGTGTTTCATCGGGGGTGAAGAAATGAAATACTCCGAGATAAGACTTGCCGGTTCAGGAGGACAGGGGCTGGGTCTTGCTGGAAGAATTCTAAGCCAGGCTGCTATTCTTAACGGCAGTGAAGTCTGTCTTACGCAGAGCTATGGCCCGGAAGCCAGAGGCGGCGCCAGTAGAACTGATGTGATAATTTCCGATAAACCTATTCTTTTCCCTAATTGCCGAAAGCTGGACATTCTTCTGGCAATGAACCAGGAGAGTGCTGACAAATTCAGCGGCAAGGTTAAAGAGAGAGGTTTTTTTGTTGTGGATTCTACTTTTGTTGATCAGCTGCCGGAGGGGAAAGTTTACGAATATCCCTTCACCGACAAGAGTATTGAGGTATTTGGACAGAAGATAGTAGCCAACCTTATGGCTATGGGGATGTTTGCTGCTCTCAGCAGATTCTTCAAGCTGGAGATCTGGACTGATGCCATCAGGCTGGCTGTTCCGAAAGCCTTTCTGGAATTGAACCTGAAGGCTTTTGAGATGGGGCATCGTGAGGGGCGTGAGATCCT
>JAGLDB010000180.1 GCA_023145935.1 Candidatus Sabulitectum sp.
GAAGGAAAGCCCTGAGTGCTTCAGCTGTGGATGTCATCGATTATTCCACGCCATTCACTGAAATAATCAAACTGATAAACTCCTGCATGAGTTCTGTAAGGGCATCCAGTATTCACGCCAGTTTTAACATC
This sequence comes from Candidatus Sabulitectum sp., assembly GCA_023145935.1. The sequence goes on from JAGLDB010000180.1 coordinate 132, forward strand.
TCCCATGAAAGAATAATGCTTGTAACTGCTGACAATCTTGAAGATTCTCTGGAATCCATAGAGACTGTGGTTACTCTGGCATCGGATCTCTGCTGTGTTACTTCAATTCCTGAAGCATGCAGAAAGGTAGTACATGCTGTTCTTGGAGGGCTTGGGTTCCAGAGGGTCTGGGTTGGTATTCTTGACGACACCGGTACTACTGTCGAGGCTGTGGCATTCAGAGGAAGAGGGATAACAGGGGAGCCCATCCATCTTTCTGGAATGGCTGGACATCTGCCGGTTGATACGGCGGTAACAGAAGGCATTCAGGTAGCATCGTGGGAACCGGCGTTCAGGGATAACAGAGAAACATGGGTTGGGAGTATTGCATATGTTGATACGCCTGTTAAAGCAGGCAGCAAAGTATTCGGCATTATCAGGTGTGACAATGGTATTTCCAGGAAGCTGCCATCAGACGGCAGTCTGCGTGTGTTAAAAATGCTTGCTGGAGAATTATCGTTGTTCATAAGATACATTGATGCGCAGAGTCGACATGAAACTTTCAAGAGTATGTTCGGGCAATTGCTTGATAAACTGTCCTGCAAAGTGATTTCTCTCTCTGAAACAGGCTTGGTCGAGGAGATCCATGGCGTGGTTGAAACGATTCCCATAACTGAAAGTGTAGCCCCTGAAGGTTCTTTAAGGGATATTCTGAGTTTTATTCCTGCCGAGTCCGGTGAAGTGATATTGCAAGCCGGGTTGGAAAAGCGTGATACTTTTGTATCTACCACCTCCATTAGCACCGAAGACCGCGTGGAGCTTTCTTTAATGCACAGAAAATCCGGAGGTATGACCCTTCTGGTTTCCGACAGCTCAATGCGCGGCAATCTGGAAAAGAAGATTGAACTTCTTGAATTTGAAACAGATGCTATTGCCTCACTTGCTGCTGATCTTACTTCTCTTGTAGATCCTGGAGAAATATGCAGAACACTGCTTAGAACCCTTGAATCTTTTTATCCGGAAGAAGCTATTTCAATTCTTGCTGCCACCGAAGTTCCTTCATCAATAGTACCGGAGAAATTAATTGTTCATGCGGTTTCCGGCTCGGGATCCGGAGATGCGGCAATTCCTGTCGGGGCAACAATTCAGGTAATAGAGAATTCATCGGAATCAAGTGTTCTTTCTGAAGCAGTAAGAACCGGGCGAACTATCAACATTCCGGATGTTCTTCAATCCGGTCTATTTATGCCCACACTACCTGATATACGCAGTGAATTGGCAATACCCATGCTCAGTCGCGGAAGGGTTGTGGGTGTAATTGATCTTGAGAGTAATCAGGTCAATAAGTTCCGGGATGATGATATCAGAAGGTTGAATAACCTTATTGGATTTACTTCAGGTGTGCTGGAGACGGCTCTTCAGCAGACAGAGCTTATTAAGCTGGCTCGCAGGGACAGGCTCACAGGTCTTTACAACATGACATTCTTTGAGGAACGCTATCCTGAAGAATTTGAGCGAGCTGATAGGTACGAATACTCATTTTCATTAATAATGATGGATATAGATGATTTTAAGCACTACAATGATTCTTTCGGCCATCCTATGGGCAATATTCTCTTACAGAAGCTTACCCGGGCCATGAGTGATACCCTCAGAGATGTTGATATGCTTGTGCGCTATGGAGGAGAGGAGTTTGTCTGCATTCTTCCTCTGACAGACAAACAGGTTGCTGAAGAAATCGCAGAGAGAATTAGAACTACGGTTATCGAGGCAAGCAAAGGTATTCCAAACGCAACTGAGCAGCCAAGAGGTTTTGTCAGTCTCAGCCTCGGGGTGGCAACTTTTCCTGAGGATTCCAGGGAGAAGGACGAATTGCTTGAGATCGCCGATCAGAGAATGTACAGAGCAAAAAGGGCCGGAAAAAACAGGGTATGTTGCAACTGAGGTAAATAATGAACTACGATGTGGTTATTCAGGATGGTTTCGATTTCTACTGCGTTAAAAAACTACGGAGGGCGATCTCTTCAATGGTAGAGACCGCAGGAGGCTGGCCTGCTGGTACTTCAAAAGGGAACAAAGTTCTTTTAAAAGTAAATATGCTTGCAGCGAAGCATCCTTCAAGAGGAATAACAACTCATCCGGCAGTTGTGGCTGCTGTGGCATCCCTGCTGAAAGACAGAGGATGCCATGTGGCAATAGGAGACAGTCCCGGTGGAGCCATTAAAGGTGTTGAGCGGTACTGGAAAAACTGTGGTTTTACTGTGGCAGCTGAAGTTACCGGTTCAGAACTGGTTAGTTTTGAAGGTTCCGGATCTAGAAAAATTACAATACATGAACGGGAATATGACATAGCTCTTCCGATTTTGGAGGGCTACGACTGCAGAATCAACTTGTGTAAATTCAAAACCCACATGTATACCAGATTAACAAATGCGTTAAAGAATTCTTTCGGTATTGTTCCCGGTCTGGGGAAGGCCATGTTGCATATGCGCAGTCCGCGCCCGGTTGATCTTGCAGTGAATATTGTAGACCTCCATGAAATCGCGGATTTCAGTATGCACATCAGTGACGGAATTTTGTGCATGGACCGCAGAGGTCCCAGTACTGATGGAAGAATAAGGCACGAAGGGTTTCTTGCTTTGTCAAAAAACGGTGTTTACATGGACATGGTTCTGTCGGAGATGGCAGGTCTGCCCTGGAGTGAGCTGGACAGCAATGCGGAAGCCATTTCCAGAGGGCTGGGCAAGCCATTTGATGAGATAACAGTACACGGGAAACATCAGTTCGTTGATTTTGAAATTCCTGAAAGATCTTATCTGAACTACATACCCAGCTGGCTGGGGTCTGTGGCAAGACTGATTCTGCGTACTGCTCCTGTTTCCAACCATCTGTGTACAGGTTGCGGAATTTGTAAACGAGCATGTCCAGTGGATGCCATAGAGATCAGGAACGGAAGAGCAAAAATGAAGAAGGGCGTCTGCATTATGTGCCTCTGCTGCCACGAGCTCTGCCCTGAGAACGCAATTGAACTGAAACTTCCATTTGGAAGGAGATAACATTGGCACGCAAAGTAACCCTTTCCCATAAAATAGAGTACGCTCTCACAAGATTTGCCGGTTTCTTTCTTTCCATTATTCCTCTTCGAGCTGCACTGGCAGGCGGTGCTGTGCTTGGACGGACAGCATGGTTTTTTGGAGTAAGAAGAAGGATTTCAAGAATCAATATATCAACGGCATTTCCTGAGAAAACAGAGAAAGAAGTAAACAGGATTGGAAGCGCTTCCTATGCCAATAACGGCAGGTTCATGGTGGAGTTTATCCGTCAGGGCCGGATGGGGAGCAAATACTTTGAAAAATACATCACTGTTGAGAGAACAGATGCCCTTAAAAAGATGCTCAGCCATCCCGCGGGAGTTATCGGACTTACTTTTCACTTCGGCAACTGGGAGTACTACGGCGTATCCAATGCGTTTTTAAACAAAGAGATCAGCTTCCTTGTGGGTAAACAGCGAAACAGTCTTGTGGATGGATACATAAACAAACTCCGTTCTTCGCACGGGGCAAAACTGCTCACAAGAGATGTTTCAATGCGGGGCATTATCAGGATATTCCGCAGAGGCGGTATTGTGTGCTGGCTCAGCGATCAGAGTGCAGGGAAGAATGGTCTGGTTGTGGACTTCTTCGGCCATCCAGCCTCCACACCCAGAGGGGCAGCGGCATTCAGTGTTAAGCTGAAAATGCCCATAACCTGTGGTTTCATGGTAAGAGAAAAAGGGCCTTATCAGCGATTTGTTGTAAAGGAATTCCTTATGCCTGACCTGGAGCTGCCTAAACATGAGGCAGAGGTAGAGCTTACTCAGAGGTATACAAAGGTGCTTGAAGAGATGATCAAAGAGTACCCGGAGCTGTACTGGTGGTCACACCGCAGGTGGAAGAGAACAACTGATATCTATTCCAGACAGGATAGTTAACCAAACCGGGTAGCTATCCCCGCTACAAAATGTCTTTCCGGTGGTTGGAAAATGCAGATTGGTTTGGCTATTTACTTGCTGTCGTGCTGATTATATACTTTATACTTGTGCGGGGGGCGGTATAAGGGGGTAATTGCTATATGCTTTTCAGCAGACCAATATCGTTGAAACCTGAGAGAGTGTTTGTTATGGGCTGTGGGGGGTTTGGAAGCTCTGCTGCGTTCAAGGTTGAAAGTAACTGGTCTGACTGTGAAATACATGTTGTGGATATACTGTCTGA
>JAGLDB010000181.1 GCA_023145935.1 Candidatus Sabulitectum sp.
ATTGGAGATGGCTAGCGATCCACCGTGTCGCTGGGCAATCCTGCTGACTATGGAAAGACCAAGCCCTGAGCCCTTGCTGTTCTGACCTTTAATGAACGGGTTAACGGCTTTTTCCGCAAAGCCAGGCGGGAAACCAGGGCCATCGTCAGTTACAATGACCTTTACGCGGCTCTCCTCTTTTGCAAGCTGAATCGTGACCATGGATTCAGCATAGCGAACCGAGTTGCGAACAAGGTTGGAGACAGCCCTAAGAAGCAATCTGTAGTCGCCGGATACTGTGAAATCGGAATTGTCTGAAGAAACAGTAATTTGAATCTTGGAATCTGGAATCTTTTCACCGTCAGCGGCAGCCATACAGATATCTTTAAGGGAGACCTTTTCTTTTGACAAAGCACCAGCGCTGCCTATTCTGTTAAACTCCAGCAACTCTGAGATCAGCCGGTCAAGTTCAAATAGATCCCGTTCCATAAGACCAAGTTTTTCTTTTACTGCCTGGGGATTCTCCCTGGCCAGCTCCAGGGCGAAACTCAGCCTGGCAAGAGGAGTTCTCAGCTCATGGGCAACTGCGTTCAAGAGTTCATTGTGAGAGCCGAGAAGAGATATGATCTGTTCTGCCATCCTGTTGAATCCTGAACCCAGTTTGTCTATTTCGTCACCACCACGGGAATCGGGATATCTTGCTGCAAAATCACCTTCACCGAAGTTGGCAGTAACCCGTCTAAGCGTTGAGACCCGCCTGAAGACAGACTTGAGTCCAAGGGCAAGAGCAACGGCTTGAGAGAGGAAAAGGCCAAGGGCAAACAAAACAAGAAGAAAGAATCTAGCAGGAGCTATTCTGCTTGACGCAAGCATAGAGAAGTCTGCTCCACGGGGTTGAATAAGCCGTACGCCCCTCCATTCCCTGTCGTCCGGTGGCGGGTGACCGGGAATCATGGGAGGACGATGGGAGTTTCTGAAAAAACGCAGCACAATGTCCATTGAATCCGCAAGAACCTCGATCTCAGATCCGCTGGGGTTCTGCATGCTCATTACGATCTGCTCAAACTCATTGACCTTCTCTGCTCTTATTCGTTCAAAGTGGGCAGGCAGCACAGAAAATGAAATCCATATGGAGAGCACAAGGGTAGCAAGGGTGGTCAGAGAAAGTACAAGATAGATCTTCCAGTAAAGCTTCATGATGAAACATCCGAAGAGGGAGGAGACATAAGGTAGCCCAGTCCGCGGACAGTTTTGATCATATCTCCGTGTTTCTCCAGTTTTCGGCGAAGTCTTGAAACAAGAACATCAACTGAACGGTCGAAGGAATCAAAATTGATGCCGCGGAGTTCTTCCACAAGAACACTTCTTTTCTGAACGCGACCGGCTCTCCGGGCAAGCAGCACCAGCAGATCAAACTCTGTGGTGGTCAGATCAAGAAGATTTTCTTCAAGCGATACCGTTCTTCCCGGAACATTGATAGTAACTGGACCGACCTCTATCATCTCTGAGTTAAGATCAGAGGAACTTCGTCGCAAAAGAGCCCTGACCCTGGCCAGAAGAACCCTGGGTGCAACAGGTTTGCCAAGGTAGTCATCCGCTCCCAGTTCAAGGCCGGTTACAACATCCACATCATCTTTCATTGCGGTGAGCATCAGTATAGGGCCACGCCACCCCTCTCGCAGAGAGCGACAGACATCAAGACCGCTGATGTCGGGAAGCATCAGGTCGAGAATCACAAGATCCGGGTGTCCGGCAACTACCCTTTTTTTCACACCTGTTCCAGAGTGGAGTACCTCTATTTTAAAGCCCTGATTTGTCAGGTACTCTGACAGAAGAGAAGCAAGTGGAACATCGTCCTCTACAATGAGTATCTTTTCCTGCATGGTACCTCCTGTTGACAAAGAGCAAACCTATTCTATTCTATTGCTCTCGGAAGAATGAAGCAATCTCTTAAGAAAGGAACACATATGGGACTTTTTATGGTAACGGTACTCACTTTGATCATTCCGGTTAGCGTTCAGGATCAAGAATACATCCTTGAGCCGGTGGGAATTGAATTTAGGTATCTTCCTGCAGAAATTTGCCCTCTGGTCCAGGGTGTAATGACAGAGGAAAGCGGAGCTCTTGCAGGTCAGCCAAACATGCTGGGGTTGAGCTTTGGCTGTTATTACTGGGAAATGGAAAACCAGATCGATAACAAAGACCTTTGGATTGAGGAAAAGCTGTCCAGTGTTCTGCCTCCCAATTTAATGGAATCCATAAATACCACCACTCCAACATGGACCGAGGGCAGTGCGGATACTGAAATAAGAGGGTCTCTTTCTCTCGGGTTGATGTCGGAGATCAGTTTTACTTTTTCCCCACCGGGTGGCGCTATGGGCAGAGGCAGAGCCTACGGAATATTCAGGAATGGCTACGCCGTTCTTGTCATCATGTATGGCCCATCAGGAGTAAATCCGCAGAATTTTCTGCAACAGATAGTAGCCCGGGCAGTACTGAGCGGAGAATAGCAAAACAGAATAAAGCCACGCAGGCCTGTTTCTAATGTGTGGCTTTTTTTAAAACAAGAAAACTCAAAGCCAAATAGACTACCGAGTGGGCGGCCACAACCAGTGATATGTTCCAGTCGTAGCTCAGCGAATCCACTTGTGTGATCATATCACCAAGAGGGGCTATGAACCACCAGCTCAGTGATGATCCCGAAAGACCAGGAAGTAGAGCCAGACTGAAAAGACCGAATGCAAGTGCGGCACCACCGGTATTGCTTGTAATTGATGAGCAGAGGGCAGCTGTGGCAACCACCCAGAGAGCCGCAAAAAGACATCTGGCAAAGAGGAATTGAGATATGCTTTCCGGAGAGACCCCCAGAGGGGTGAGAATACCAAGAGAACTCAATACCATTGCAGTTGCTGTAAGAATAAAAGCGGAAAGAACAGTGCTGAAAAAGTACCCGGAGATTTTACCGTCTCCATTTTTTATTTTTGCCCATGCCTCTGAAAGAAACAGAGTTATCAGCGGCGTGGCTACCATTGCAGTGAGCATTACAATTCGCCAGAGAGAAAAAATAGATCTTTTTCCAACTGGAATGTAAGGAATCATTCCCGATTCCTGCAACCAGGACTCAACAAGCATTGAAGCAATAAATAGAACAGGAACTGTCAGGAAAGGCGCTAACCACTTGAGGTGCAGCACAGTTTTCAGGCTTCTCAATAGTTGAAAGGAGCTATTTGACACGGTTGACCTTTCCTTTATTCGTTCAGACTGGAATATTACCCAGTCTCAATCGATTGGATTAAATGAAGAAGTTGTTGACCATTGCTGTACTGTTCCTGCTCTGTGCATGTGGTGAAAGATACGCAGGCCTTGGTTCTGTTGATCTTCATGTTACATCCATTACATTCAGTGATTCCGACCCTGCCACAATAACAGGAACGCTGCCTTCAGGCAAACCGGCACAGTTCATCCTTGCGGTGGATGCTCCACAAATTAAGAGAATTACCGTCAGGTATTCACTCCGGACAGATACCTCGGGACTGGCAGAAGCAAACAATACAGTGAGTTTTCCGCTATTTTATCAACAGCAGATGCAGCAGATAGATGGAGTAGCAGAGTTTGAACTTCTGCATGAAGGCCTTTTCTGGGAACCGGATTATTCAATTAAACCAGACGCCGGAGAAGGAAAAAGACGGATCTATGCCACAGCTCTCTTAAACAACAATACCGGTCAAACCTGGCACGCAGACACAATCCGTCTGGTGGACGGCGATAACTGCCCTGTAACCACAGCTACCGGACGAATAACAATTAGACCGGGCACTCACCCTGTTCCGTGGTGGGATGCTTCAGTAGGCGTATCAGAGGCTGTAATAACCTATGGATGGCCTGTCCGCGGCCGTTGGAATCCCATGATCGCAGTTTACTGCCCCGGAGCAGGAAGGGTTGAAAGCTGGACAGGAAGCATTTATCACAGAGTCGACACACTCTGGTTTCCAGCAGACTCGCTGATAGAACTGAATCTGGCATGGCAGCAGATGCCCAGCCAGTATCATTGCTTCATGGAAGCCGTTTCGCTTACGGATTCTACGATAAACTGGAGGATTGAGTGGCCTGAAAGACTTCCAAGAGGAGCCGAAATTTTCCCGGGTATTGAGAGCTTTGAACTTTCATCAGGGGAAGCTGTTACAATTCTTTACAGAGAGATTTACTAACCGGAGCTCTCCTTGACCATTTGCCCCGGATTTGCTAGAATAGCGTTCCTGCGGTGCGCCCGTAGCTCAATTGGATAGAGCATCCGGCTACGGACCGGAAGGTTTGGGGTTCGAGTCCCTTCGGGCGTGCCA
>JAGLDB010000182.1 GCA_023145935.1 Candidatus Sabulitectum sp.
CAGGATGAGTTTCAGATCTATTCCGGGGGTGAATTCCTGGAAGCCGGATACAACGCCTCACCCACGGTGTTTGACTGGAATGGTGACGGTTTGAATGACCTTGTTATCGCCTGTCTGGAGGACATTGACAGTGTAAAAGTAGGAACAATTCAGTTCTACCCGAATTCGGGTTCCAACACTGACCCGGTTTTTGACGGGTTTACAAGAATCATGGCGGACGGTGAGGATATTCACACTGCGGGACACTGTTGACCTAAGACAGGAGCAAGGAATCCACAGGTTGTGGATTGGAATGAAGACGGTCTGACAGACCTTATCGTTGGTGAACACGACGGACATATAAAGTATTTCATGGCAGTGACTGCTGACAGTCTTACAGAAATGGATGATCTTCAGGCAGCAGGAGAGTACATAAATGGAGGTCTTGTTTCTGCTCCGGTGATCTTTGACTGGAACAACGACTCCCTCAATGATCTGATTGTTGGCTTCGCATCTCCGGAAACAGGCAGCACCATCAAGCTTTACTTGAACACGGGAACTACTGGAAATCCCATTCTTGCCGCAGGAGTTGATGTTCTCTGCGCCGGGGAACCTGTGGGTGCTTACGGATGTACTCCCTGTTTTTACGATCTGGATCAGGATGGTCTGACAGATATAGTCTACGGAGAAACAGCCGGGAGGCTTTACTTCTGTAAGAACACCGGAACAGCTTCTTCGCCTGTGTTTGCAACACCGGAGCCTCTTCAATCTGAGAGTGGTGTTATCTCTCTTGAGCTGAACTCCAGTCCATTTCTTGCAGACTGGAATGATGACGGGTACCCGGATATGCTGGCCGGCTGTGGCGAGAAAGGACACCTGTTCGCTTTTCTCTCTCCCTATACCACCGGTATAGCATCCGGGGACAATGCCGGTTACGGTCTTTCATCCACCATCTGTGAGAACCCTGTCTCTTCATCGATCACGATTGAAGTCAATATGAACCAGACGGGAGTGATCAATGCTTCCCTCTACAATATTTCAGGCCGTATGATTCAGAACCTTGGAACAGAAGAGCTTAACAGCGGCATTAATTCGATTCACTTTGCTGTTGATGAGCTTCCCTCCGGTGTTTATCTGCTGATGCTCTTCAACGAAGCAGAGGCTGTATCAAGACTGATCACCATAATTGGAGGTCTTCACTGATCATGAAACTCATGTCGACAGTACTTTTTTGTCTGGTTACAGCAGCATCTTCTGATACTGCCCATCAAACCGACTGGTCCGGAGGTCCCGGAGAGCCCGGTCCGGTTACCGAATGGATGGACTCATTCAGCAGTTCAGATGAAGTTGTATTCGCAGAAAATCCCGGTTTTCTTTCTCTGTTTGAGGGCATACTTACCGATGCCGGCACTGAGATCGAAGCAAGTGCCATGTACTCCATCTGCGCTTATGCAGAGGATGTGGACATGGATGGGGACGCAGACATAATTGCCGCTTCTTTTATAGACAACAAGATTCTCTGGTGGGAAAACCTGAATGAAGGGATCTCATGGCAGTCCCATGCTGTTGCTTCGAATCTTGCAGGTGCTTTTGGCGCTGTTTGTGCTGATGTGGACAATGATGGAGACAATGACATTCTGGGAACCGCTATGGGTGCAAAAAAGGTCATATGGTGGGAGAACCTGGATGGTACAGGCACATCATGGGATGAACACATTATTGACGACAGTCTGGACGGAGCAAAGGGAATTGCCACGGTTGATATGGATGAAGATGGCATGATAGATGTTGTTGCCTCAGCAAAAAGTGATGATATGGTGGTCTGGTACAGAAACAATGGATCGGGAGGATCCTGGACAAAGCACATTGTAGTCTCCGACTTTGATTGTGCCATGTCTGTGGATCCGATTGATTTTGACAACGATGGTGACCTGGACATCCTCTCTGCCGCCAAACTGGAAGGTGCGGTTCGCTGGTTCGAAAACACTGACGGTTCCGGAACAACATGGATAGAGCACTCTGTAGATGAAGATCTTTACTATGCCCGAGGTGCACACGCAGGTGATATTGATGGAGACGGCGATGTGGATGTACTCTGCGCCGGCGGCATAAGTAAATCTTCCGGTATGGTGCGCTGGTGGGAGAATACCGACGGCACTGCCACAAACTGGACTCAGCATGTTATTGATCCTGAATTTCACGGCCCGTTTTCCGTACTTCAGTTTGATGTGGATCAGGATGGTGACCTGGACGCAGTCTCCGGGTCCCTTGCTGAGAACGTCATCTGCTGGTGGGAAAACAAGAACTCAGGCACATCATGGGAGAAACACACTCTCTGCAACTACTATGCCCCTGGTATCATTTCTGCCGCTGACCTCACAGGCGACGGGGTAGTTGAACTGTTTGCAGGCTCCCTGTACAGCTTTAACATCACATGGTGGAAAACTTACGGTTATCAGCCGGAAGGCTCCCTGATCTCCTCCATTCTGGACACCGGAGAAGACAGTCAGTGGAACACGCTTGAGTGGACTGCAGATGTGCCGGGGACAACATCGCTTGGTGTTTCAATGCGATCTTCATGGGATGAGAACGATCTTGGAGAATGGTCAGACACAGTATACACTTCCCCTGCTGATCTCTCGGCAATGATCAACGACAATGACAGATTTGTTCAGTACTGCATTGTTATGGAATCCGAATCAAATGATACCACACCATCAATGGAACAGATTCAGATCTCCTGGAATCCCATGTCAATCAACGGAGATGACATTCAGTTAAATGATTTACTGATCAGCGCAGGCAATCCGTCAGGAGCAGATCTGGCTGTCTGCTGTCTTCTCACAGAAGCTCAACCTGCTAAGTTATCCCTTTTTGATCTCTCCGGCAGAGCCATATACACAACAGGTGACATCCCAATGAACAAAGGGCAGAATGAATTTGTTGTACAGGATCTGTCTGATGGATTGTACTTCGCAAGACTTGATCTGGAACACGAAAGCATTAACGCACGAGTCACTGTTCTTCATTAAGCCGACATATGGCGGGAGCGGGCAGCTCCCGCCTTCTTTCCGGTCATGCGTACTTGTAAAGGGTATACAACCCTCCTAAAACCACAAGCACACCGCAGATCTTTCTCAGTGCAGAGACTATAGTTGATTTTTCATTCCACTTCAGAAACTTCTGAATGGCACCGGAAAACGTTCCTGCTCCAACGATTACTCCGCAGTGGCCAGCAGAGAAAGCTGTTACAAGCAGAATCGCAAAAACAGGATACTCTCTTCCAGTGGTGAAAGCCACACCCAGGATCGGCGCCATAAATGCAAATGTGCATGGACCAAGAGCGATCCCGAATATGAGACCAAGGACAAAGGCACCGGCAAGACCGGATCTTCTCGAAGAAAAATTCCTATCTCCCTTGAAAGGGGACGGAAGAACATCAAGGAGATTCAATCCGAAGTAAAGCATTACAAGTGCAGAAAAATAGTATCCGAATTGCCCAATATCTCCCAGCAGACGCCCTGCTGCTGCAGTTATCAGTCCCACAAGAATTATCGTAACCATTATACCGAGAGAGAACACCGCTGAAATACTGAAGGCCTTGTTTGAACCCGTATTTCCCTGTCTGGAGATGTATCCAACAACAAGAGGAATGCTTGCGAGATGACAGGGGCTGAGCACAATGCTCAGCACTCCCCAGAGCAGGGCAAGTGGAACTGCGACTGGAGCTGCTGATTCCACTGCCCCTGTGAAAGAGGCTATCAGATCTCCCATGCTGCCTACTCTTCAGAAGGTGAGGAAGAAGGGCTGAAACCGAGTTCAGTCAATTCTGCTGTCATATCTTCCCTGCTCATGTAGCCTTCGTGTCTGAACAACTCATTTCCGGCTGCATCAAAGATTATCTGAGTAGGGATTAGTTTTATACCATATGACTGTGCTGCGTCTGGTCTCTCGTTCACATCAATGAATTCCACTTGCACAACACCAGAGTAATTCTCGGATACTGCAGCCAGTTCGGGAACCATCATTCTGCATGGTGAGCAGTTATGTGAGCCAAGATCAAGAAGTCTGGGTAGATTAGGATCAACGTCTGCTACAGAGGCATTGCCGGATTCGTGATTTTTCCCTGCCAGAATTGCTATCACAGCAAGAAGGCATACACTTACAACTATTACAGCTTTCAATACAGGTTTCATGTTCTCCTTTTCATTGTCTGGCAATACTCAAATTTCAGATTATTCTATGTATTCGATCATCTGCCTTTTCGATGGTACTTTTCCTGCGACTTTTACTGTCCCGTTCACAGCCAGAGCAGGTGTCATCATCACGCC
>JAGLDB010000183.1 GCA_023145935.1 Candidatus Sabulitectum sp.
GTAGAGAAGATGCAGGTTGATTTTGAGGCACTCGGGTCTGCTGTGGAAAGCGGATCCGGAGTGAAGGAAACTCTTGAGGTGGCCATCGCCGGTCTTGATGACTTTATCCATAGGGTTGAGGGCAGAAGCTCACTCATGGTGGACCTCCAGAACAACACACCGATTGATTAGGGGGACACAGCATGTTTAAGAGACCTGAAATAATTGAATTCATGGACAATTCCGGTAAAGAGATAGCACACAGGATACCGGAACAGGGTTCCGGTGAATTCCGTCTTGGCAGTCAGTGCGTAGTAAGGGAAAGCCAGGAAGCCGTATTTTACCGTGATGGCAAGGCAATGGATGTTCTCGGGCCTGGCAGACATACCCTTACAACCCAGAATATTCCCATTCTTGCTGGTCTGGTTGATATGGCATTTGCCGGTGAAGGCACACCGTTCAAGGCAGAAGTTTATTACATAAACAAGAAGACATTTACAGACATGAAGTGGGGCACGAAAGAGCCGATTATTTTCCGTGATTCAGAACTCTCAATGGTAAGACTTCGTGCCTTCGGAAGCTTCTCAATGAAAATTGTTGACAGTCTTCTTTTTGTTAACAAGATCGTTGGAACTGAAGGAAAATATTCCACTGGGGATATTGAAGGTTTCCTTAAGAACATCATCATAAGCAGACTTGCTGATCTTCTTGGTGAGACCATGTCTACCATTTTCGATCTTGCTGCGAAGTACGACGAGCTGGGTACTCTTGCAAAAGCAAGATTTTCCGATGACTTCAGCAAGTACGGTATCCAGATGGTTGATTTCTATATCAGTGCCATCACACCACCGGAAGAAGTACAGAAGCGGATCGATGAGAGAAGCGGAATGGGCGTTCTGGGCGACATGGGCGAGTACATGAGATTCAAGACCGCTACTGCAATAGGTGACGCGGCTAATGCAGGCGGCGACGGTGCTGCCGGTGCCGGTGTGGGAATGGGAGCAGGGCTTGGAATGGGAATGGTTATGGCCAATCAGATGGGCCAGGCAATGGCACCACAGGGCGGTGCCGTTCCAGTGGCTGCTGCTGCCGCAGCTGGAGCTGGAGCTGCAGCTGCACTGGTTACCTGTCCTGGATGCGGAAAATCTGTAGCCGACGGCAAATTCTGTCCTGAATGCGGAAAGCCCCTTGCTGAAAGTTGTCCTTCATGTGGTAAACCTGTTCCTGCCGGGGGAAAATTCTGCCCCTTCTGCGGAACAAAAATGGGCGGTGGAACAAAGTGTGAGTGCGGTGCCGATATTCCAGCTGGCACCAAGTTCTGCCCCGATTGCGGCAAAAAGGTTGAATAGAACAAGTTTCACAATCCATGGCCTGCTTGAACAGTGGGCCATGGAGACTCCTGACAAACCAGCCCTGCTGGATGGTGATACCTCTCTTACATATGCCCAGTGGCACCGGGCTTCAGAGCACCTGGCCAGCAGACTGCAAACTGCAGGAGTCGAGAAAGATACTCTTGTGGGGGTGCAGGTTGACAGGTCCTGTGGTCTACCTGTTGCTTTTACAGCCATATCAAAAGTGGGAGCCCGTTTTCTGGTCTTGAATCCCAGCTGGCTTTCTGAAGACCGGGAGATGGTATTCACCAGATGGAACAAGCGGTTCATTCTCTGCTGGGAGGGGATGGAGATTGACGGATGGAAGGCCAGTACTCTTCTGCCTTTTGGCAGATCTGATATCACATCACCGGCACTTTCGCCACAGGGTAGCCCTCGAGTTGATACTTTCGACGAGTTTTACATGAATGTTACCAGTGGATCAACCGGTCTTCCCAAGGTAGCTGTTACCTCTCACAGAGAATTGTTGATCAATACTGCTTCTGTCTGCGAGAATCTCGGACTTACCGTTGATGATGTTCTGATGTCTCTTTTCGGAGTGATTGGACATCCTCACGAAATATTTATGCGTGGTTTATATCTCGGAGCTACCACTGTTCTCGAACCCTCAGTCTATCCCAGACAGCATATTCATATGATCACTGGAAACAGGGTCACCTTTCTCATGGGGCTTCCTCCTCAGCTTGATGCCCTGAGCAGGCTTGCCAGCAGGGAAGATGCTGATGTTTCATCGCTTCGTATTGTGGAAACCGGAGGCATGCGTGTCACCGACAGGCTTCTTACCACTTTTGAGGAACGAACCGGGGAGAAGATCACACCGGTATGGGGCAGTACAGAGACCTCGGGTGTGGTTCTTCTGGGTGAACCGGGAGTTGTAGGTTTTTCTTCAGTGGCTTTTGGATACAGTGTACAACTTCGCAATGATGAAGGTGTTGTGGAAGGAAATGGCAGAGGAGAAATGTGGATTTCCGGTGAGGGTATTGTTAATAGATACCTGGGTGAAAGATCAGATTCCTCTGAAATTCTTGTTGATGGCTGGTACAGAACCGGAGATATTTTCACCAGGCGCAATGATCGGTTGTATTTTACTGGCAGACGGGGAGGTCTTATCAAGGCTTCCGGTCTGAAGGTTTATCCCAGTGAAGTAGAGCTGGCAATTCTTAGGCACCCTTCTGTCAGGGATGTTTGCGTTGTGGGGAAGGATTTTCCCGGCAGGGGAGAAGCACCGGTTGCTTACATTGTTCTTCCCGGCGGCGTAGAGTTGAACAAACATGAAATGAGAACTTTTCTTTCCGACATCCTGGAAGATTTCAAGATGCCCAGGAAGTATTTTTTCAGCAATAGTCTTCCCAGAACCAGTTCAGGGAAGTTGGACAGAGCACGGATAGCCAGACAGGATATTGCCCCTGACTACAGGGCGGAGCTTCTCAGACTTGATGTAGATCTGGTTAAGTTGCTCAATACCAGAGCGGATCTTATGGAAAAAGTTGATGCGGGATACAACCCTAACTGGGTTGAAGAGCAGATAAATAATGCAATGGGACACAACCCCGGACCCCTTTCTGACAGCAGTGTCAGGGAAGTCATCCGATCCATAATGAACAATCTGGGGAGGGGCTGACATGCTGGTACGGGAGATCAGAGTAGGAAATGCAATTTTTGGCGGACGGGAAATTGTAATGATAGCAGGACCTTGCTCTGTTGAGAATGAAGAAATGGTTATGGCTACAGCTGAAACTGTTATCAAGTGTGGAGCAAAAATGCTAAGAGGTGGCTCGTGGAAACCGCGGACTTCTCCATACTCTTTTCAGGGGCTTGGTGTTGAAGCTCTGAAAATATTAAGAAAAGCGGGGAATGAATTCAGTATTCCGGTTGTGACCGAAGTCATGTCGGCTGAGCAGATAGGTATAGCTTCCGAGTATGTAGATATGCTTCAGGTTGGAGCCCGCAACATGCACAACTTCACCCTTCTCAGCGAGATCGGGCGCAGTGGAATGCCTGTTCTTTTGAAGCGCGGATTTATGGCAACTGTTGAAGAGTGGCTTCTGGCTGCAGAGTATATTCTTAAAGAGGGAAATGAGAGTGTTGTTCTCTGCGAGAGAGGAATACGAACCTTTGAAACATGGACTCGTTCCACTCTTGATATCTCTGCGGTACCCCTTGCCAGGAATTCCCTGGGACTTCCTGTGATCGTTGATCCCAGCCATGCCGCAGGCAGAAGAGACCTGATTCTTCCGCTTTCGCTTGCAGCACTTGGCGCTGGTGCCGACGGACTGATGATAGAGGTGCATCCGGACCCGGACAAAGCACTGTCTGATGGAGGGCAGTCTCTTTCTCTTGAAGAGTTTGAAAAGTATTCAAAGCATATCGGTGCTGCTCCGCAGTCACCGTGCCGTTTAAAAGAAAAAAACAGGAGGTAGACAGGTGCATTTTGGAATACTCACTGGAGGTGGTGACGCTCCCGGTTTGAATGCAGTAATAAGGGGTGTAGTTGTTCGTGCTGAAGCGGGCGGACACAAGGTTACAGGTTTTCTCAGAGGATGGAAAGGTGCTATTGAGAACACCACAGTGCCTCTGAACCGGGAATCTGTTCGCGACATACACACAATTGGAGGAACTATACTTTTATCCTCCAGAACCAACCCCAGAAAAATTGAGAACGGTCTTGAAAGAATAATGGATACCGTGAAAGAGAACGGTATTGATGTGCTGATCGCTGTAGGGGGTGAGGATACTCTCGGAGTTGCTGATTCTCTGGCTGAAATGGGGCTCACAGTTGTTGGTGTACCGAAGACTATAGACAACGATCTCTCTGCAACCGACTACACATTCGGGTTTGACAGCGCCATAAACAATGTGATGGATGCTATTGATAAACTTAAGACCACTG
>JAGLDB010000184.1 GCA_023145935.1 Candidatus Sabulitectum sp.
GAGGAGTTGTCATAACATCAGGAGCTGGAATATCCTGAACCGGGCCGATATTTCTCCAGACACTACGAATCCATCCTCGACAGATCTGTTCCTGCTCGCGCATGGAAAGTTCGTGGGGATCGCAGATGACGCCGCCTTTACCACCGCCCAGTGGGATATCAACAACAGCACATTTCCATGTCATCCATGTTGCCAGAGCTTTTACTGTGCTGATCGTTTCGTCTGGATGAAATCTGATCCCACCCTTGCATGGGCCGCGAACATCACTGTGCTGTACTCTGAAACCGCGAAAAACCTCAACTGAACCATCGTCCATGTGAACAGGAATAGTGAAATGGTACTCTCTCATTGGCTCACGAAGAAATGCTCTGGAACCCGGGTCAAGATCGAGTGTTTCAGCTACCTGATCAAACTGATCCTGTGCCATTTTGAATGCATCGAAACCTTTGGACATTTCTGACCTCCTACCGGCGGGATGTCGATAAAAAATAAGAAGACAATGCTTCTTAGGTGTTAGTAAAGCCAGCGCAGTTGCACTGGTTGCTGGTAATATATGCTACTGTTGTCATGGTGTACAAATTAAGGAAACACATCAGTCGCAGGAAGAATTACCGTTTAGGTAACAGACTTGCAAGATATGGAACATCAATGGTATAGAGTGAATGTAAGATGATATATGCTATTTTAGACTGATTAGGTGGGTTACATGCTGTGGAGTTTACCTGAACCCTTGACTGCCTTACTGAATTGTTATACACTAATGATAGTATAAACTATCACAAGTAGAAATGGAGACTTCATTGATTGCAGTAAAAGTTTCAGAAAAATCCATCAGGAGATTGAGCCATTATGCAAGGTGCCTTCGGCTGGCAAAGATCAGGGGTGAATTTATAATGACTTCACAGCAGCTGGCATCCAATTGTGGCATATCTTCAGCCGCAGTCCGCAGAGACTTGTCGATTTATGGAGAGTTCGGTAAACAGGGATCCGGTTACAATGTGGATGATCTTCTAACGAACATTCAGAACATTCTTGGCACCACGGATCCGCCTCCTGTGATCATCGTTGGAGCTGGCAGCATCGGTTGCGGTCTTATGATTTCCGGCCTTACTGGAACCGGCGGGTATGAGTACGCTGCTATTTATGATAAGGATCCGGAAAAGATTGGCAGTCTGTGTGGAGAGATCCGGGTAAGATCCACAGAAGATATCCCTGAACTTGTAAAAAAGAAAAAAGAAGTGATCGCAGTGATCGCTGTTACATCAGGCGCAGGCCAGGAGGCAATGGATATGCTTGTGGCTGCCGGTTGCAAGGCAATTCTCAGTTTCACACTTGAACCGTTGAGAGTGCCTGATGATGTTGAAGTCAGATATGTTGAAGTGTCCACAGAGCTAGATGTTCTGACCCATTCCATGAGAAGAAAGGAGGTGCTTAAATGACAAAGAACCTGCCGGCTATCGTGTCGAGTTCGGTTGTTTTGTTTGGTATCTGGCTTTCTTTAACGCTGTCATTTGACTTGCAGGAGATCATTCTTGGGGTGGTTGTGAGTGTTCTTGCCGCAGTAGCGGTAAAAGGCGCACTTACCGGGAATCTTCTTCGCCTTTTAAACCCCGAAAAATTTCTGGCTGCTGTGGGGTATGTAATGTTCTTTCTGGCACAGATGGTGAAGGCGAACATAGATATATTTTTCAGAATATTCCGGCCTGTTATTCCATTAAGACCTGGTATTGTCAGGGCAGATCTTACTCTCAAGAGCGAAAGAGCAAGAGCTATTGTGGCTAATTCAATTACGCTGACTCCGGGAACGATCACCATTGACATTATTGGTGATGAGATCTTCGTCCACTGGGTTTTCCTGCCCAGCGGTGATGTACACTCAGAGACACAGGCAATGGTAGACAGCTTTGCAGGAAGATTGGAGAAGATCTTTGAGTAATACATTCCTGATCATTCTATTTGTGCTGATCGGTGGTGGACTCTTCCTTTCCTTTCTCAGGCTGATCCTGGGCAGGAAAGCAACAGACAGAGCTGTTGCACTGGATACAACCACTTTGATCACAACAGCTTTTCTTGTTCTTGTGGCATTTCTTCAGGGAAGGTCGATGCTGCTTGATGTGGCTCTTGTTTATTCTGTTCTTTCTTTTCTTGGTGTTCTGGCAATTGCCAGGTATCTGGACGGGGGGTTGAGATGAGTTTCTTGGATATACTTGCCCACGTCTTTACAGGTCTGGGCGCTCTGGTTCTTTTTGCCAGCGGACTCGGTGTATTCAGAATGCCGGATGTTTTTAACAAAATGCACGCCGGCACAAAGGCAACAACACTTGGATCGGTTCTTTTTCTTTTCGGCCTGGGTCTATTTGAACCCTCCTGGATGCCGAAATTGCTTCTGATAGTTCTTTTCATTGTTTTGACAAATCCTGTTTCGAGCCATGCACTGGCCCGCGCTGCTCACAATGAACCATCGGAGAAACCGGATAACCTGATCATCGACGACCTGGAAGAAAGCAAAGGGGGTGACCAGTGAATATGACGCTCCTGGCCGCGGCTTCCATAGGAACAGGCGTTATGATGCTTGTGGCTGCAGTAGCGGCTCTTGTGGTGAAGAAGCTGATCTCCGCGATAATTATTGTGGGTTTTGTGAGTTTGTCAGCTTCTGTTCTTTTCCTGCTAATGGATGCTCCTGATGTTGCCATAACTGAAGCCAGTATAGGTGCGGCTATTTCAACTGTGATCTTCCTCTGGGGCAGAGGGAAGATAGGAGGGGAAGAGTGATACGCACCATCATTGGGCTGGTTATTGTTCTGGCTCTTTCCGCAATAGTAGTATCGTCTGTTTCTGACTATTCAATGCCTTCTGAGCTTATTGGGGTCGGCCGGAGTTACACGGACCAAGGTGTGAATGACACTGGTTCAGTGAATCTTGTTACAGCTGTAGTTGTGGCATATCGCGGGCTGGATACTCTGGGTGAAGTTGTGGTTCTATTCAGCGCATCTACAGCCGTTGTGCTTATTCTGACCCTTATTCCAATAGGAGCAAATCCCACGCCGCCAAGTTCAATTGTTGCGTTCACTGCAGGAACTCTGCCTGGTGGAATAGTTCTTTTCGGCATTTACATAATTACCCATGGGCATCTCAGCCCAGGCGGGGGATTTCCCGGTGGTGCAGTTGTTGCATCAGCTTTTCTGCTGGTAATGCTGGGGAGCAATACCATTCCAGGGAAGTCAAAATTCCTTACTTCCATTGAGTCTCTTGCGGGACTTACCTTTGGATTACTTGGTTTCTGGGGCGTGCTGACCCTGGGACAATTCCTGAATAACCTTGTTCTTCCGGCAGGTTCGCCGGGAAGAATAATCTCTGCTGGCATTATTCCACTGATCTCACTGGCGATAGGAGCCAAAGTCGCAAGCGAATTGTCCAGTGTGTTCGCTTCCTACAGAAAAGCGGGAGGTGAAAAATGACCGCTTCGGCAATGTTCTACTGGTCGCTGGCTGTGACAGCTCTGGGGCTGGTGTTGATAGGTTTATGGGGGGTTCTTACAAGGAAAAACATACTTCGGATCGCCCTTGCTTTCACTCTGGCAGATACAGGGGTAAATCTGATCCTGGTTTGGAGCGGTTTCCTTCCCGGGCGCTCTGCTCCAATAGTTGATTCATCAGTAACATCAATGGTAGACCCTCTTCCGCAGGCTCTTGTTCTTACATCGATTGTTATCGGTGTGGCAGTTGCTGCCCTGTTCGTTGTAGTGGGTGTTCTTGCTTCGCGCAAATCCGGTTCTGCCGATATCCGCCGTATGAAGGAGCTGAGATGGTAAAAGCACTGGCAATATTCCTGCCTCTTCTGGGAGCCTTTATTAACGCGTGGCTGCCTGGAAAGAATCCCAAAGCGTCACGAGTAGTGAGCTACCTGCTTCTAACATCGGGTCTGGCTGCTGTGATAATGCTTTCTATTCAACTGGGTGCATGGAACCTGAATGATCTTTCCAACTCGGTTATACTTTCAACCGGTGTGGGAGCTCCCCCGTTGAGTATCAATCTTGAGATCACAGCTGGTGGCACTCTGGCTGCAATAGTCATGTACGCCGCAACGATCTTTTCTCTTCGGAGATTTGCTTTGACCACACCCAGAAGCCAGCCTCTGGTTCTGAGCCTGCTCACTGCATCGCTGGGTCTGCTCTTTGCAACTGATATTT
>JAGLDB010000185.1 GCA_023145935.1 Candidatus Sabulitectum sp.
TGTACAGAATGGCCTGCTGCATTAAGGGCATCAGCTATGTTGGATCCGATAAAACCTGCTCCGCCTGTGATAAGAATCTTCAAATATCAACCTCCGGTACAAATTGTTTTTTAAAAGCATTACGGAAATATACCAAAGATAGACCTTTCATGTTCCACTGCTTTATAATTACGCATACCGGCAAACAAGGAGGTTTCTGTGAATGTTCTGGTTCTGTCAGGAGGAAGGTCCGCAGAAAGAGAGATAAGTCTTCTCTCGGCGGATTGGGTATCCAGTGAGCTTAAAGCTGCAGGGCATACGGTTACAGATGTGATCATAAGACAGGACGGAGCCTGGATTCCATCTGATTCTTCCGAAAGACTTCTCTTTGAGGCAGGGTCCATACCATGGAGGCTCATCCATGGGAAAAAGACAATCTCTTTCGATGTTGTTTTTCCGGTTCTTCATGGCTCCTATGGAGAGGATGGTACCGTTCAGGGGCTTTGTGCCACAGCAGGATGGCCGTGTGCAGGAGTGCCGGTAATGGGCTCTTCAGTTGCAATGGAGAAGCACACACTAAAAAGACTGGCTTCCCATGCAGCAATCCCTGTGGTGCCCTGGGTATTTATTGATGAAAGCTACAAAACTCCCCTTGAGTCCCTTAAAGAAGAGATAGCATCTCTGGGATTTCCACTGTTTGTCAAACCATCAAGACTTGGTTCCAGTGTCGGGATTGGAAAGGCGAACAATGTGGAAGAGCTGGCAGCGGCAATAAAAGTTGCTGCTGAGTACGATTCCATGATCCTTATAGAAAAAGCTGTTGATTCTCCCCGGGAAATTGAGGTCAGTGTGGTTGGTGATGGTTCCCGGATACTCAGTTCTGTGCCTGGTGAAGTTCTTCCAGGCAGGGAATGGTACGATTATACCGCAAAGTACCAGTGTGACAGCTCTAAACTGGCCATCCCCGCAAGTCTCTCGGCGTCGTATACCGAGAATATCAGAATGATGGCTGAGAATGCATTTCGTCTTCTTGGCGGCCGCGGCTTTGCCAGAGTTGATTTTCTTATGAATTCCGAAGGCGTCTGGCTCAACGAAGTAAACACTATACCGGGGTTTACAAGTATCAGTATGTTCCCCAAGCTCTGGGAGGCCACAGGAATGGCTTCCGGAGAGTTGCTGAAATTCATTATTGAGGAAGCACTTGATCGGGCTGAGCACGGCCTGGGTCTGGAGTAGTATGAGCTGTAACCTGGAACTGAGGAGTGATACTTTCTCTACGCCTTCTCTGGAGATGAGAAGAGCAATGGTTGAAGCTCCTGTAGGAGATGATGTATTCGGGGAAGACCCTACGATAAATGCTCTTGAAGCACTGGTTGCTGAAATGCTCGGCAAAGATGCAGGGTTGTTCGTACCATCCGGAACCATGGGAAACGGCCTTGCGATTAGATCGCTTGCAGCACCCGGGGAAAGAATTCTATGCGGAACAAAAAGCCACATCTACAATTTCGAAGGAGATCAGTTTGCCTTGAACTGCGGATTACAGCTCCATCGCATAGACGAGAGAGTGGATGGCATGATTCCCCTGAAAGACATAAAACAGGCTCTGGAGGTAGCAGAAAATATCCATCGCGCTCCCATTACTGTCCTTGCTCTGGAGAACACACACAACCTTCTTGGTGGAAGGGTCCTTCCTGAAGATGAAGTTCTTGAAGCCTGCTCTTATGCACATTATCGGGGAGTAAGAACATTTCTTGACGGTGCTCGTCTCTGGCATGCACATGCGGCCACAGGATCTTCTCTGAAGGATCTTGCTCAGCCTTTTGATATGATCTCCGTTTGTTTTTCCAAGGCGCTTGGAGCACCTGTGGGTTCCCTGGTTGCAGGACCTGTGGACATGATCAGCAGAGCCCGCTGGTTCAGAAAAAGAATGGGTGGAGGAATGAGGCAGGCTGGAATCCTTGGAGGGGCATGCCTCTACGCTCTGGAGCACAACCTTCCCCGGTTACAGCAGACTCACCACAGTGCCCGCAGGCTTGCAGAGGCATTCAAGTCGACAGGCAGGTTTGAAGTTGATATTGATACGATCCATACCAACATAGTCTTTCTTAAGACAGAGACCGGTGGCGCAGATGCCCTGGTTTCCAGGCTTAAAATCATGGGCCTGTCAGTGCTGGCTCTTGACAGCAGCTCAGTTCGTTTTGTGACGCATCTTTCGCTGGACAGACAAAAGATTGATGAAGCAGTAAAACAAATAAAAAAGGAGATCTAGATGAAAGCAGGAGTCACCGGAGTTGGTCATCTTGGCTACCACCATGCCAGAATAATGAAAACACTGGTGGATGATGTGATGATTCACGATACGGATCCCGCAAGATTGAAGAAGGTTTCTGAAGAACTTGGAATTCGTGCTGCAGGCTCTCTTGAAGAGCTTGTAGACTGGGCAGACGCACTTGACGTGGCCTGTACCACATCAGCTCACTACGATGTTGTAATAAATGCTCTTAGCGGCAATGTACCTGTTCTGGTGGAAAAGCCCATAGCGGCCACAGCTGAACAGGGTGAGGAAATGGTTGGAATAGCAGAGGAAAAGAACCTTGTTCTTGCTGTGGGTCACATTGAGAGGTTCAACCCCGCCATGATCGCAGCAAGCAGTGCTATAGAAAAACCGATCTTTATGGAGGGTCACAGAATGGCGGGCTTCAATGTTCGCTGCACAGATGTATCTGTGGTAATGGATCTTATGATTCATGACATAGACATTGTGTTGTGGAAAGCTCAGTCACCTGTAGCGGAGATTCATGCCTCAGGTGTGCCGGTACTTACAGAAACCGTTGACATCTGTAATGCCAGAATTCTCTTCGAGAACGGTTCTGTTGCCAACCTCACAGCAAGCAGGATATCCACTGAACCCAAGAGGAAACTTCGTTTCTTTCAGAAACACGGCTACATTTCTGTAGACTTTGACCACCGGAAGGTGACAGCCTTGAAGCTGGAGAACGGCATGATCGTTCCAGTGCCAATGAATGTTCTTGAGGGAGATGCTCTTACCGCGGAGATAAGCAGTTTCCTCAGTGCCGTTTCAAAAGGAACAGCTGTTGCAGTATCAGGCAGACAAGGGTTACAGGCTCTCAGGGCAGCAACAGCAATTCTGGAGAAATCAGAGAAGAGTCTCCTGGCTCAGCTATGAAAATACTGGTATCCGCAGGAGAAGTATCAGGAGACCAGAGAGCTGCAGAGGTTATCGGTGCTCTAAAAAAGCTCCACAACGGTGATCTCAAGGCGTTTGGTCTTGGGGGAGGTCAACTTGCCTCTGAAGGAGTTGAGATTACCCATTACCTTAGTAACTATGCTGTTATGGGTTTTATGGAGATACTCCGGTCGCTGGGGAAATTTCACAAGCTGGAGAAAGAATTAAAGGCTCTTTGTATTGAGGAGAAGCCTGACTGTATTCTTCTGGTGGACTACCCGGGATTCAACATGCGGCTTGGCAGATGGGCAAAAAAGAGGGGAATTCCAGTTGTGCACTATGTAGCCCCTCAGATGTGGGCATGGGGGGCATGGAGAGTTCGTAAACTCAGAAAAAGCACAGACCTTCTTCTTACGCTTTTTGCTTTTGAAGAACTCTTCTTCAGGAAAAGAGGAGTAAATGCTGTTTTTACCGGGCATCCTCTTAAGAAACTGATACCCAGGCAGCAAGAACATGGTGATGCTCTGGGATTGCTTCCGGGCAGCAGAGCACAGGAAGTGGAGAAACTGTTGCCGGAGATGCTGCAGGCATTTGTGTTACTCAGAGACAAAGGCATAGTGGAGAATGCGCTTGTGGCCGTTTCAGATCATCTGGAAAAGAATGTTTATGAAGAGGCGGAAAAGACCAGAGGCGTTCAGCTTCACAATGGAACAGAAAAGGTTCTTACCGGATCAAAAGCCGCTCTGGTCTGTTCGGGAACTGCCACTCTGGAGGCTGCTCTTTACGGCGTACCATTTGTCGTCTGCTACAAAACAGGCGCTCTCAATTATTCTATGGCAAGATTTCTTGTAAAGGGTGTTGAAAGAATCGGCCTGGCAAATATTATTGCAGGGGTGGACGTAGTACCGGAACTGATTCAGGAAGATGTAACCCCGGAGAGGATGCAACAACTACTGGAACCTCTTTTTTGTGATC
>JAGLDB010000186.1 GCA_023145935.1 Candidatus Sabulitectum sp.
AGAAGAGCTATTTCAACACTGAACAATTCAGGTATGAAATCGATACTGATGTGAAGAGCATGGCGCATTACGTCAAAAGAGAAGAAGAGAATAACAAGAGTTGCAAATGCAATGTTTACTCTTTTTTCTTTCTTTGCAGTTCCGGTACCCCCGATCTGCCCCAGAAGTTTTCTGACAGACTCCTTCTCGTCTTTGTATTGATCTATCTTCTCCTGCATCTTACCCTGGTTGCTCATATGATATCTTTCCTCCTGTTTCAAATTCATATATTCCTTTAAATTCTATTGAATTCTCGGTCATGTCCCTAGTGTTAAGGACTGTATTGAAGATAGTACAAATAGTCAACAGCATCACAGCCGGAGGAGCAGAAAGACTTGTTCTTGATCTGCAAAGGGAGTATCTGCGCCTTGGCCACGAATCTTACATAGTGGCTTTGGCCTCTGTGCAGAAGACAGAGGGGAAGGATGGCACCTGGTCTACCGGCTGTAGATCTCCTTATGCCCCTGCTGCTGCTTACAGGCTTTCCGGTTTCTTCAGGCATGATCCTCTTGCGGATGCCGACATCGTTCATGTACATCTGTTTCCTGCGCTTCTCCGGGTTCCCTGGGCTCTTCGCCGGGCTGGCTGGCAGGGAAGACTCTTTGCCTCTGAACACAGCACATCCAACCGGAGGCGGGGTACTTTGCGGGGGAGTCTTGCGGACAATTTCACATACAGACCGTATGAGAATGTGGTTTGTGTCAGTGAGGCGGTGAGAGAAGGTATTGTGGCTTGGAAACCATTTCTTCACAGCAGGGCTGTGGTAATTCCCAATGGAGCCAGACTTGAATTGTTCAAGGTGCCTGGAAGAGCTGGTTTTCACAACCCTCCTGTGGTTCTTTCTGTGGGGCGCTTGACTGCCGCAAAGAATTACAGGCTGGCTCTTGAAGCTGTTGCTCTTCTTGTTTCAGGAACAGAGAACAGGTTTAAATGGCTGATAGCCGGAGATGGCGGTATGAGATCAGAGCTGGAGGAGCTTACCTCTGAATTGTCTCTTGAAGGCGTTGTAGAATTTCTAGGTACCCGTGAAGACATTCCAGACTTAATGCGTGACTCAGATATTTTCTTCATACCTTCTGCCTGGGAGGGGTTCGGTATAGCTGCAGTGGAAGCCATGGCATCAGGGTTGCCGGTGGTGGCTGGCAATGTACCGGGGTTAAGAGAGGTTGTAGGGAACAAAGCCGGCCTGCTTGTGGATCCATCTTCTTCCAGCGAGATGGCTGCAGCGCTGGAGAAACTGCTGTGTGATTCTGATTCAGCTTTGCAGATGGGCTTATCCGGGCTTGAGAGGGCAGCAGACTATTCTCTTGAAGCCTGTGCCCTGGCTCATATTGATCTTTTCAATGGAGTGCTGTAAGTTCCGGTGATCTGCTTCAGTATAGATTGTTTCTTTTCTGATCGAAATGTATCGAATCACCGGAGAATACTATTTCAATTGTTTCATTGCTGATGCCATGGGTGACATAGCCAAAGCTGCCTTCGATGATCTGCTCTTCGGCGGTTCTTGCACTGATATGAAAAGAATCATCGCTTGTGTATACAATGCTGAATTCCTCTTCTTCTCCTGGAGCAAGTGTATGAATTACCCAGGTACTGTCACAGACGGATACGGTTACAGAACTGTATATCTGCTCTGAATCATTTCTTACCAGTATTCGGTTTCCATGTTCGATGCATCCGGCGAGACCAAGTATTACCATTGCTGAGATCAGAGTTGTTCTCATTTGATCCTCCTTTTTCCGATTATGCAGAGATATAGTACCCTGTCAGATAATAAGTGTCGATGTAATTCGCAGCTATCCTGAGCTTCGGCAAGGCACTGGTTTATGCGCATAGCACCGCTATGTAACTGAACCAGTAACGCCGCCGGGGCTCTGGAGAGCCACTTGACCCTAACAGGGGGCGTCCCGAGCGGTAGCACGGAGAGCCAGTAGGACACGACAGCTATTGCTTGACAGGGTATTAGAATCAAGTCAATGCTTTTGCTCTGTGCTGTGAAACATTTTCGTTGCATAATTGGGGACAACATACTAGTGGAGGTTCATTTTGATCACTGTTTTACTTGTCTGTGCAGCTTTGTTCTCAAGCGTCGATATAATCTCTGTTACCAATGCTCCTGAGGATGACGGATCACTTCTTCTTATTCAATTTGATCAGGTTATGGAAACTTCCGGGGATCATATCGGGCTGCTTGTTCAGAGGGCGGAAACAGATTCTGAGGACTTGATCTGGGAAACTGTGATAGCTGAGGCACTTCCCCTGGAGAGCACAGAGATCATGGATGGCTACGATCCTGATTATCCGATCTTTCCTGGAACAGCATATCACTACAGAACAGTTCTTTTTACAGCATCAGGAGATTCTGTTTACAGCGCTGTTTTCACAGGAGCAGAACTGCCGGAGGGGGAGTGGTTCAGTACCAGTGAAACTCCTACCATGATTGGTTGCGCGCTTTTCCTGGGGTTGATCTTCTTCTATTTCCACAGGGCAAAAAGAGGCTCCGAGTTCTATCTTCGGCCTATTGCGGGCATTGAAGCCATTGATGAGGCCATTGGCAGAGCCACGGAAATGGGGAAACCTATTCTTTACGTGCCTGGGCTTTCAACCATCGGTGATGTTGCAACGATCGCCAGTATCACCATACTGGGCAGAGTGGCCAAGAAGGTTGCTGAATACGGAACTCCACTGCTTGTACCCAACTGTGACCCCATTGTGTTCACCGTGTGTGAAGAGACTGTTCGCCAGGCCTACATGGAGGCAGGAAGACCGGATGCATACGATACAGACAGTGTTTTCTTCCTTACCCAGAGTCAGTTTGCCTATGTAGCCGGAGTTAATGGAATAATGATGCGCGACAAACCGGCAACAAATTTCTATCTGGGAATGTTCTGGGCAGAGTCTTTGATTCTTGCTGAGACAGGCGCATTATCAGGAGCAATACAGATCGCTGGAACTGATGCTGTAACCCAGCTTCCATTCTTTATCACAACCTGTGATTATACACTGATAGGCGAAGAGCTTTATGCTGCCAGTGCTTATCTGGGCCGGGAGCCCAAGCAGCTTGGATCCATCAAGGGGCAGGATTCCTGCAAAGCTGTGATGATGGGCTTCATAGTTCTTGGTGTAATACTGAGCATTATTTATGCGATCACCGGGAATGAATCAGTGATGTTTCTCGGTAGTTTTCTAAACTTGTAAAATGCCCGATCTTCTTGTTCCCCTGTACGCAGTTCCAGAGAGGTTCTGCTGTGACGGGTTCAGAGTTAGAAGATCATTCGCCCATGAGGGTGATGCTATTCGAAAATGGATCGAGGTTAATTTTTCATCAGGCTGGGCGGCTGAAGTGCTGCCTGCTATCAGCAGAACTCCATCAACCATGATTATTGCTCTTGATGAATCCACCGGGAAACTTGCTGGATTCTGCGTGTGGGATTGTACAGCGCTGGGCTTTCTTGGCCCGGTGGGAGTTTCTGAAGAATACAGGGGCACCGGTGTTGGCAAGGCAGTTACCCTTGAAGTGCTTTACTGCATGAGGGAACAGGGCTACGGCTACGGAATAATCGGGGCAGCGGGCTCTGTTGATTTCTTTCAATCTGTCTGCAAAGCTACTGTAATTCAAGGGAGTACTCCCGGAATCTACCCTGAGCCCATATCATGATCATCCGACCAATGAGACCGGAGCACTACACTGATCTGGTAAAGTTGTGGAGCAGTTTCTCCGGCAATGCCATGACAGGAGCAGACTCTTCAGAAGGTCATTCTCTTTTTCTTGGAAGGAACGGTGAATACTGTTTCACAGCTTTCGAAGGTAAACAGATCGTGGGTTCTGTAATGGCAGGGGAAGATGCCAGGCGGGGCTACATATACCATTTGTCAGTGAAGAAAGATCTGCATGGTTCCGGTATTGGCAAAGCATTAATGGACAAAGCGGAAGCGGCTCTTTACCAGGCAGGCATAGAAAAACTTCACCTGTTCATATTCTCGGATAACCCGGCCATTGAGTTCTACAAAAGAACCGGGTGGCACCTCCGGGATGATATAGAGGTAATGAGCAAGGTTATCAGGGGGGACAAGTGTATGGGAACCCGGAAGCCTGAATAA
>JAGLDB010000187.1 GCA_023145935.1 Candidatus Sabulitectum sp.
ATCGCCCTTCTGAATTCGCTTATACAGCATGTGTTGTCATTCCGTATTTATGTCCCGGATATGGGCAGCATCGGAAGGATGCTGGGTGCGGCGGCTTCTCTAGCGGATACAGGGGAGACCGGTTTCAGAGAGATCGAGATACTCAATAAACACAGAAAGTTCATAAAGCATCTTCAGAAGAAATTCAGCTGGATACTTATTGATACAAGCAGCCTTAATGAACTGACAGCATCGGTTATCTCCTATGTGAATCATCTGCTGCTGGTAAATCTGATCGTCTATTTTTCAGCTGCAAAGTATGTGGAGAAACACAAGAAAGAACTCATAGAGGTATTCGAGGCAATTGGTTCTCTGGACGCATCCATGGCTGTTACCGCCTATCTTTCTTCAGAAACCTGCTGTTGCCCGGAACTGGTGAACGAGAACAGGATTGAGGTTACTTCTCTCTACCATCCGGTTCTTTCAGAGCCTGTGGCAAATTCTTTCACCCTTGTTGATCACTCCTGCCTTATCACCGGTTCAAACATGGCAGGGAAGACCACATTCATAAAAACCATCGGTGTGAATTTGTTGCTGGCAAGAACTCTTGGCTTCTGCCACGGGGAAAGTGCTGTTTTCCCCCTTGCATCAGTGTTGAGCACCATTCGCAGAAGAGATGATCTGCAGCATGGCAAGAGCTATTACTATGTTGAGATAGAGACAATATTGGAGTTCATTAAGGCGTCAGACAGTGGAGAGCGGTATCTCTTTCTGATCGATGAGATATTCAGAGGAACCAACACCATAGAACGGCTTGCGGCATCTTCTGCAGTGTTGAAATATCTGGGCGACAGGGGAATGGTTCTTGTGACCACCCATGATATTGAACTTGAACACATGCTGGATGATAAGTACAAAATGTACCACTTCCAGGAGCAGATAGAAGATGGTCGTCACTTCTTTGATTACAGTATAAAGCCCGGTCCGTGCCGATCCCGGAATGCGATCCGACTGCTGGAGATAACCGGATATCCTTCTGAGATCACCTCTGAAGCAAATTTGATCTCGATCCGATTATCAGAAGAAAATTCTATCGTATAGACATTATTCTATGGGCCTGGTTTTCTTGTATAGTATATGCGTTGCAGCATATTGTTGTTGCATCTCAGACTGGGTGTGTAGTGCGTTTGTTATTGCATTTTTTTTCAAGGGGGGGGGTTTGGTATGAAAACTGGTTTTATTGTTCTGGGAATCTTGTTAATAGTGTTGGCTTGTGAAGATTCCACAGGTCCTTCCGGTGGCGGGGCTGTGGGAGATCTATCTGATGTTGAGTTCTGGATGTATCAGATACAGGATCAGCACATGGACGGAGCAATTGAGGCTCTTGGAAACACTCACTATGACATGCTTGTTATTGATCAGACTAGATCAATCATTGGAGAAGAGGGCTGGGACAGCGCAGGGGATGTGGCTTACCTTCAGTCAACAGGGAAACTTGTCATCTGCTACATTGATGTGGGAGAAGCAGAGGACTACCGCTGGTACTGGCAGGCTGGCTGGGAAGTGGGTAATCCTTCCTGGATCGCTGGCGAAGATCCTGACGGATGGGACGGGAATTACCCTGTACTTTTCTGGCATGACGACTGGAAAGCCATTATGGCTGAATACCTCACAAGGATCATCAATGACGGATACGACGGAATCTATCTGGACTGGCTTGAGGTTTATGATTTCGAAGCGGTGGTCGATGCTGCAGAGGCCATGGGTGAGGATCCGGAAGATCTGCTTGTTGAGTATGTGCAGTGGATCGAAGAGTATGTGCACAGCCGGAACTCTGATTTCATCATCATCGCTCAGAATGCCGCAGAAATGGGATACAGGCTTGAATATCTCCAAGCGTTTGACGGGATAGCCCAGGAGGCAATCTGGTTCGACGGTGGAGGAGATCCTGACACCGGGGATATTCCAGGAGACATTCCAGTAGACGCTTCTCTTACCGCAGAGTACATTCAGTCTCTGCAGTACTGGAAGAATGCCGGGCTTCCGGTATTCAACTGTGAATACTGCGAAGAACCTGCGAATACATCCGCCTCTTACGGCTTCGGTGAACAGTACGGCTATACTACGCTCTGCGCTCTCCGGCCCCTTGAGGAGGTTACAAAAACACCTCCTCCAGGCTACTGAACGAGGACATAAGTATCAGGAGCAGATAGAAGATGGTCGTCACTTCTTTGATTATGAGATAAATCCGGGAGCGGAATGCTCCCGGAATGTAATTCATCTGCTGAAGATCACCGATAGCAGCTGAAAAAGATCAAGTTCATTTTCATCTTTGTTAACAGCTGTTTGTTTACAATTGACATCATAGTACTATCATAGTACTATGATGTCATGCCTAAGAAAATAGAAGAACTCATTCAGATGCCTGGCAAAGCCGGTTTTGTTAATCGAGGCGGCAGGGGAAGTCACCGCAACTTTAAGCATCCCTCAGGCGTTACGATAACGATTAGTGGCAATACAGGCTCTGACGCTAAGAAATATCAGGAACGAGCTGTTAAGATTGCAATTAGCGAGGTGGATAATGAAAGCAAGTGACAGATACATGAAATTGGTTGAGTGGTCCGAAGAAGACCAGTGCTATGTTGGGTCATGTCCGGGGCTAATGCTTGGCGGTGTTCACGGAGATGATGAAGCAGTTGTGTATAAGGAACTCTGTCTGGTTGTTGAGCAGTGGATAGAAATTTATGCTGCAGATGGAGATCCCCTTCCGGAGCCAACCTCAGGCAAAGAATATTCCGGGAAATTTGTGGTAAGGGTTGGTAGAGAACTGCACAGGGTATTGGCTCTTAATGCACTTCGTTCATGCGAAAGCCTGAACTCCCACTGTGTTAATCTGCTCCGTGAGGATTTAACTTCCTACGGAAAGAACTGACACTCAGTACTTTTGTCTGTAACAATCGTTCGTATAACAATATTTGTCGCTGATGCCTATATTAGGATGAGATTCTATTAACCTCTCTATTTTTCAAACATTCGGAGGGCATAATGGCTGAGCGTCTGCTTGTAAGTGATGTGGGAAGCACCACAACAAAACTTCTTCTTCTAGAGGTGGGTGGCGGTGAGTTTAAAGCCCTTGGCGCAGTGGCTGTCGGCACTACAGTAGAGAAACCTTCCGAGGATGTCTGCATAGGTTTTATGGGAGGTGTCAGGCAGCTCTCTGAGCAAACAGGAGTTCAGCTTCTTGATGAGCATGGCTCTCTGACCGTGCCTTATTACACCACAAGTTCCGCCGGTGGAGGGCTTCAGATCCTTGTTGTTGCTCTGGCGTCATCAGACTCCGGCAGCATGGCTAGGGCTGTGACATTCAGTGCTGGTGGCGTTGTTCTTGCATCTTTCGCAATTGATGATGATATGCCCAGGGTGGAGAAGATCAGGCGTATGAAACATCTTTCTCCTGATCTGGTTGTAATGGCCGGAGGTTACGACGGCGGGGCGATTGCCGGTGTGATAAACATGGCTCAGCTGGTTGCCTTTTCCCACCCAAAGCCGAAATTCGGAGGAGGTAAACTCCCACTGGTTTTCTGCGGCAATCCTCAGGTAATACCATACATCAAGGGGATGCTGGGAGACCTTTTTTCTCTTTCTTTTGCAGAGAATATCCGGCCTGACGGTTTGAACTTCAACCTGAAACCTGCGATTTCTGAGGTTCACAGAATATTTATGGATCATGTTATGCAGATGGCTCCGGGATACTCAAAGTTATCCGGAATGACAGCTTTGCCCATCATCCCCACACCTGCCGGAGTGGACAGAATTCTAGAGAGCTATTCTTCAGAAATAGAGGGAAATGTGGTGCTGGCGGACATGGGAGGGGCAACAACAGATATCTTCAGCAACATTCGCGGGGGGTTTCAGAGAACTGTTGCTGCCAACACAGGCATGAGCTACAGCCTTTCAAACATCGTTCGAGAGGCAGGGGCCGAGAGGGTCTTTGCTCACATCCCAACGGTGAACCAGGGGATTGCCAGAAACTGGATACTCAGCAAAACTCTTTTCCCTACAATTATCCCGGCTGATGAAACAGCTGAAGCAGTGGAGTGTGCTGCAGCAGCCGAGGGAATGCGACTTGCATGGAAGCACCACCTTGA
>JAGLDB010000188.1 GCA_023145935.1 Candidatus Sabulitectum sp.
TCTTCTCAAATCAGCATGCATTCTATCTCGTCCGTGAGGCGCTACTGCTCAATGCCTATTCCCGGACAAGCTCTAGTCTCTTGCCTGCTACAATGGCCACGGTCACATATACGACGGCGTGGCCAGCTGGAGCGCAGATTAACGGAGACTATTCGGTATCTGTATCCTCTGCATTTTCGATTTCCTCAAGAGCTTTTCCCAGAGCCTGGTGTACTTCTTTCATCAGGTCAGGATTGAGCGTGATGCCTTTGCGTGTGGGTTTCCACTCACCGTCATCTGCCATGTAGTAGGTACGCACTTCAATGTACTGGCGTTTGCGGAATTCTGTAAGGGCGACTCTTACTACATCTTCGCCCTTTTCTATCTGAGCTATCTGCTTGTCCATTTGAACCTCCAGGTTTAAATTTATGGGGCTACTGTACATTTTGAGTTGGTATGCTGTCAAGTGTCTGTTAACTTCCGACTGCACGGTTTGTATATTAATGCAGACAAGTCAGGAGGCTTATGCAGGACGAGCTTGGTGGATACAAACAGCGTTTCCGACAGATACTGAGGGCATTACCCTGCGGCTACATATACGGGGAAGTGTTTGTTAATGGAAATGGAGAACCGGAGGATTACTCTGTTCTTGATGTGAATCATGCCTTTTCTGATATGACGGCCACAACAAGAAACAAGGTACTTGGCAGGCGGATATCAGGTCTTTTCTCTCTTTCCTCGGTGAAGGAAGACATTGCTGTTTTTGCTAACGTGGCTCTTACCGGTGATCCGGTGGAAAAGGAATTCTTTTCCCCGCACTTCGGTATTCACTTCAGAGTGTTCTGTTACGCTCCCATGGATGGTTTTTTCGTTGCCCTTCTAACCGATCTTTCGGCAGAGAAGAAACTGGAGAACCGTCTTGATTTTGTGTTGAAGTTCGGTAACTCTACCTCAGATGAATTCTTTATTCTGGATTCAACCGGAAAATTCATACTGGGGAATAAAGCTGTGGCCAGAAAGCTTGGAACGGATCAGGGAAGTATCCCCGGTCACAGTTACTCTGAACTCAGCATCATGGTTGAGGGTGACTGGTGGGACACTCTCTGGAAATCCCTTTTGCAGCGGGGTTCACTGCAATTCGAAACAGACCATAGAGGGAAAGACGGCGTTGTTTATCCTGTTGAACTCTCAGTTGATCTTATGGAATTCGGTGGCAGAAGGTATGCGACATTTGTTGCAAAGAATATTTCCACCAAGCAGATTCTTAGTAAAGCCCTTATGCAGGACAGACGATTTGCGGAACAGGCAGCTTCTATGGCAGGCTATTTTGTATGGATGGTTGATTTAAATAGTGTATTTCGTCCTCTTCTCGGGGGAAACAGCAGTCTTGTAGCAGGACCTGTAAATGATGTTTTCTTCTCTCTTTTACACAGCGATGACCGAGCTGAGGGCTCAAGAGCTATCATGACTGAGGTTGATGGAAGCAGAGAGTTGCGAATGAAGGCCGGCAAGGGTACAGAATACTACAAATTTAAATGGTCATACATTGAAGATAGTGGTGTAGTAGGAATATGCTATCCGTTGAGTGGTGCAGGGCTTTCTGGAATGGGCAGCCATTCAATGGTGATGGATGCCATAGATCTAATGAATGAATCCATGCTTGAAAGAATGGATCAGCTGGAGGGTGCTCTCACTCATAACAAAGTAAACGCCGCTATCCGAATGATCAGATCGATCGATGCTGATTTTTCCAACATGACAGGAAAGAACAACTCTCCTGAAAGAGTAAGAATTGATGTTTTTCTCTCAGAGAATGAGGGATTACTGAGGCAGTTGCTGCAACCTGCAATTCCCCTGGAAATAGATGCTTCCCTGCGAGCTGTGGGGTTTTGTGACCCGGTATTTCTGGAGAGCGTACTTGCCAGGCTGCTTCTGGTAATTCAGGATACCGGTCTGACTTCGGCTATTTCACTGCGTTCGTTCGGTGATTCATCAGGAGCAGGTATATCTGTCACTGTTTCCGGACATGCAGGAATTCAAAAAGCACTTGAGAGATCCTTCATTCCTGTTAAATCCGGAAAGCCAGGGCTGGCATCTGTTTATGCAATGGTCAGGGCAGGCGGTGGCCGTGTTTACTATGAGACACTGGATGACCAGATAGAGTTTCGAGTGAGTTTTCCAAAGGGTGGAATGGAAGATGACTCGGCTTTTATCCTTATTGCTCTTCCAGATCAGGTAGATGCAGCCAGAGCAAATGCAGCGTTGAAAGACGCAGGTTTCTCTGTGGTGATTGAAAGCAGTTTTCCGGAAATACAGCGAAGGATTCGTGAAGAGAAAGTCGGTGTGTTGATTATTTCAGCAGACATGGTTGATTTCTCGCCAGACGAGATAATGACCGGAGTTTCCGGGGTGTTTTTCATCCAGATCGGAGGAGAACAGAGCAATCCCGAAGTAAAGCTCTTTCCTGGCCATTTCCGCACCAGTGATCTTGTTACCTGCGTGAAACAGACAGTAAGTACTAAAGCTGAAATGCTTCAGGCAGCAGATCTCCCAGGCGGAAATCTCTGGGGGGAACCCCATCTGATGCCACCGTTATCTTGAAATCCTCATCACAGAATTCCCAAAGAACTTGTCGACATGCGCCGCATGGCACTGGTGGCCCATCTGGAGAGTAGATAACAATCTTTTTAAACCTTCTTGCTCCAGTGGCAACTGCAGCGAACACAGCTGATCTTTCCGCACACATGGTCATACCATAGGAAGAATTCTCTACATTTACACCACCGTGAATATTACCGTCGCAGTCCTCTAGAACTGCCGCAACCCTGAAGTGTGAATATGGAGAATAGCTTCTGGTAACCAGCAGTTTAGCTTCGTTGATCATTTCATTGGATGTCACGCTGTACCTCTTTCAAAAAAGATCTTCCGGGAAAATCTCCACCTGTCTGAAAAAACTCATCCAGAGTA
Source organism: Candidatus Sabulitectum sp. (assembly GCA_023145935.1). The sequence goes on from JAGLDB010000188.1 coordinate 2,947, forward strand.
CAGGCAATATCACTGAAGGTGGAACGAACACCAAGTGATACACCTGAGTACCCAGGAGAGTAAGCAAGCAGAGGTACAAATTCCCGTGAGTGATCTGTGCTGGGTGTGGTTGGGTCATTGCCGTGGTCAGCGGTGATGATCAGCATATCTTCCCGGCTAAGTGACTCCAGCAACTCCGGCATCCAGCTGTCCACATCTACAAGACCCTGTGCGAAGCCTCTATAATTGTTTCTGTGTCCCCACTTTGAGTCAAAATCGCAGAAATTAGCAAAAATAAATCCACCTGCAGACATCCTGATCTTATCCAGAAGCAGATGCATTCCCTGTGAGTTATTGGCGGTGTGTTCTGTTGTAATGCTTCTGTGGTCAAAAAGGTCATCAATTTTGCCCACTCCGGTCACGGGGATTTCGTTCTTAACCAGTCTGTCTAGAAGTGTTTCTCCCGGGGGAGAGACAGAGAAGTCTTTTCTATTAGCAGTTCTTGAGTATATGCCAGCTTCGCCTATGAATGGTCTTGCAATAACCCTGCTGACCCCCAGGTCAGGGGGCACAAGCATTCTTCTGGCAATTTCGCAGCATCGATACAGTTCTTTTACCGATACCGCGGATTCATGGGCGGCTATCTGAAAGACACTGTCCGCAGATGTGTAAACGATCAATCCTTCAGTGCGGATCTGTTCTTCACCCATACGCTGCATAATTTCAGTACCTGATGCAACTTCATTGCCTATAATGATATGTCCGCAAGCTGCGGAAAATTCATCTATGAATGCAGGTGGGAATCCTGCCGGAAAGGTGGGCATGGCTACAGATGATACCAGCCCCATCATCTCCCAGTGGCCGGTTGTAGAATCCTTCCCTTTAGATATTTCACTGAGTTTCCCCCACGAGGCAATTGGAGAATCAACAGGATCAACTCCCAGTATCGGGTGTATGTTCCCAAGGCCCATATTCTGCAGGTTGGGCAGATAGAGCCCTCCAACAGCGCTGGCAGTGTTTCCCAGAGTATCACTGCCGCAGTCTCCATAATCAGAGGCGTCAGGCATCTCACCGATACCTACCCCATCCAGCACAAGCACAACTGCTTTTTTCAAATCAACCTCCTTTTCATGCTGAACATAAGAACCTTTTTCAGTAAGCGGAATAGAGG
>JAGLDB010000189.1 GCA_023145935.1 Candidatus Sabulitectum sp.
ACTGCAGTACTTGTGACCTTTCAGTGGAAGGACACTTCGAAACAGAGGCTCTTATGGGTCTCAGCAATGAGGATCAAGCTCTTGCAATTGCGTTCATCAGAAGTTTTGGTTCCATAAAAAAGCTGCAGGAAGCCCTTGGAGTCAGTTATCCCACAGCAAGGTCGCGACTGGAGAAGCTTGTTGAAAAACTTAACAGCGGGATGCAGATGAACCCCCCTCAGTCAAGTACGATCAAACGACTTGAAAATGGGGAGATCACAGTCTCGGAAGCATTGGAGGTGCTTTAATATGCCGGCATTCTTCCTTTTGATCCGCATTCAGAAAGTGATGATTCCACTGCCCTGGTTTATTTTCTGGCTACTGATGCTTCCCCTGGTTCCAGTTGCGTTAGTCGCAAGCCCTTTCTTCAGAAGAAAAGAGTACGGAAACATCCTTAAGAGCGCTCATCTGGCCTGGTGGGCAGTGGTGTGCCTGCACGGATTAAGCGTTGACGTAAACAGTAAAAGTGGCGACAGAGTTTATCTGTCATTTGTGTAAAGGAGACAGAAATGAGTGATTCAAGAATGAAAATATTGGAGATGCTGTCTGATGGCAAAATAACTGCAGACGAAGCTTCTTCTCTTCTGGAGAAGGTTTCCACCTCCGAGAATGTCACAAACGAGTCCGTTGAAAGGACCGAACCCAGTCATACTTCCCCCAGATATCTTCGTGTAGTGGTTGACAGCGCCGATGGAGACAAGGTGAATATTAAAGTGCCTATGAGCCTTATTCGAACAGGGATCAAGCTCTCGGCTCTTATGCCCACCGATGCCGCAGATGCTATAAAAGATCAGGGTATCGATCTATCCATGCTGAAGGACCTCCCTGCGGATGAACTCATTCAGGCTCTGAGAGAGCTTGAAGTGAATGTTGACAGCGCCGACGGAGATACTGTGAGAATATTTACAGAGTAGGATTGAATTGATCCTGTTAGTTTTGTAGATTAGCCCTCTGAAACATTGTCTACTTCAATCAGGGGGTTATGAAAATGAAAATAGCACTTGCCGGTCAACCAGGTTGTGGCAGATCTACTTTATACAAGGCACTTGCAGGCACTGCCGGTGCAGATACATCAAAACCGTTAACCGTCCATGTTCCCGATCCGCGGATAGACTTTCTTACCAGCCACTGGGATCCCAAAAGCATTGTTAATGCAACTGTTACTTTCTTTGATGTGCCTTCCCCTGCATTCAATCCTCGAAATATGGGAAGAATAAAGGAATCAACAGCAGTAGCATTAGTACTGGATAACTACGCTCTGGGTAATATGGAAGAAACCTTCCTGCAGAATGAATCCGAGCTGATGATCTCTGATCTGGCCATCATGGAAAAGCGTGTAGCCCGTCTGGCAAAAGAGAGCAAGGCAAAACAGGCGGAAGCCCAGCTGCTTCTGCGGTGCATGGGATCAATTGAAAACGAAATTCCACTTCGGCTCATAGAGTTCACAGAACAGGAACTTGATATTCTGTCACCATTCTCTCTGGCATCACTGAAACCTCTTCTTGCCATCTCCAACAGAACCGGTGAAGGTGTCTGTGATGAGAAAGCAGTTGCAGAACTTGTAAAAAAACACGGTGGCGCCTTTCTAGGTATTGACAGCGGCTTTGAACTTGAACTGTGTGATTTCCCGGAAGAAGAGCGTGGCGAATTCCTGGAATCAATGGGATTCACCTCATCCGGGAAAGAAAGAGTTCTTGCTGAGGCGTATTCACTTCTTGACCTGATCAGTTTCCTGACCATGGGCAAAGATGAAGTAAGAGCATGGCCGATAAAAAGAGGCAGCTCTGCTCTGGAAGCCGCAGGCACCATCCACTCTGACCTGGCCAGAGGCTTTATCCGGGCACAGGTTATACCCTACAACCTTTTCCATGAGATCCCGAATGAAGTTGAACTGCGAAAGACAGGGTCAATTGGTCTTCAGGGAAAAGAATACATAGTGCAGGACGGAGACATAATGGAGATCAAGTTTTCTGTTTAGCAGATCAGCTCCAGAAACCTAAAGGTTTTCCAGTTTTGTTAGCCAGTTATTGAAATGTGAACACTCACTTCGCATTTTGGGCAAACCAATTTTCTCGGCAATAATGATTCCAGCATTGGCTTTGTCATAATCCGGAATTTCTTTTAAAATGCGCCTTGAAGGACAAGTCTCGTAACCGTCATTCAGGAGTTCCGGATTACCCCCAACCTCTTTCAACATGCCAACCAGATTTGCAATTGCAGATTCAGACTCGAAATGTTCCATGGCCAACTGCCCGGGGTCAGAGAATATCAAAGTCTCAAATTCGTGAAGCTGTATGTACGGGATAAACCTGTGATCTCCAATGTCTTCTGAAAAGGCCTCCTCTATTATTCTCACCTTCGCATACGGGTCAGTTTGCCGGTTTGCCTCTTCTTTTCCCGGAAAGTCTTCACGAAGTGCATACAGATCGAACATAGTAGTAAAGCGGCATTCCGGATTGTTATCCTCAGCAATCCATGTCTTGATGTCTTTTCTTGTTTTCAGATAGGAAGGAGACCCACCCCGGTATTCTATTTTTGTTTGATTATCCCTGCTGGTTAAAACACAACGAGCGTTTGCGTACACCTTGTAATTATGAAGGTGGGGGCCCAGTAACCTGTTCACAAATCGCTTTTCAGTTGGACCCTCTACAGTTACATGAAGACGAATCATGATGGACTTCCACCAAGTACATTCTTCTCCCATAATTCCGAAAGACTGTATCGTTCAAGCCACTCTGAGAGGTCTACTTTATTGGCAGGCCTTCTGAAGATACTCCGTTTTTCAATCCGGTCATACTCTACCACAACAATTTCATCAGCCTCAAATTCATTCACCATTCTGGTTGCCTGGGTAGCAATAATGATCTGAGATTTCACTGCTACTGACCTGATCATCCCAGCTAAAGTACCTATTGCGGCAGGGTGAAGACCCAGCTCCGGTTCATCAAGAATAATAACCTTAGGCCGAAGTTCCTCAGGCTGCAATAAAAGTGTAGCCAGAGCCATAAAACGCAGTGAACCATCCGACAGTTGATGCGGTCCGAATCTATAATCGCTATCTTTTCCCTTCCAATCCAGCTTGATGAAATCCTTATTTCCCGGAGATGGATTCAAGAGGAAATCATCAAATTGCGGCAGGATAAGCTGGATATAACGAACTATACGATTGTAGCTTTTTCGCCAGTCATCTCTGTTCTTCAGAACATAAAGAAATGCAGCAAGGTTTCCGGCATTGCTACGTAGAAATTCATTATCGTCAATATATTTTCGACTTCTGATATCAGCAGTGTTTGATGTGTCATGAAACTGAAATACTTTACAATTTTTTAGAAGATTAAGAACAAACAGACTTGGATTTCCATCTTCTTTTGAGTCTCTTATCAGCCTGCTTTCTTTAAAGCCACCGCCAAAATCCACAACCCCCGATTTGTCTTCTACAGTATTTTCCCATGAAACAGATTCATTATCAAATATCAAATCACTTCCACTGCCTGGAGAAAGAACAAAACTGTAATAATCTCTTACATTATTTCCATCAGAGAATACAAGATTTGCTGATAAACACTTAGTGTTTTTCAAACCAAAATGCAGAATAGAATCCGCATATCCCTGTTCTCCAATAAACCTCTGCAAGGATTCCGTGGTCATGAGATTCAGCATCTTAAAAAACGAAATGAGATTACTTTTACCAGCCCCATTTGCTCCCAGCAATACAGTCATATCACCAAAATCAATCGTCTGTCCAACACTATCAATTGATTTGAAACCTCTCAAGGTGAGTCGAGTCAACTTCATCCTTCTGGCATCCATGGTAACATTCCCTTCTCAATCAAATACATGTATGAACTCTCACAGTAATATGAACTTTTTTGAAGTCATCGCAAACCAAAATTATTCCAGAGAATGCAAGAAGCTGATGTCACTGGAGATCAAGTTTTCTGTTTAGCCCTCATCCTGCTGATAACAGATCCCACCTCCGCGGAACCGATAAAGATCACGCACAGCCAGTAGAGCCATATGAGTGTTGCCATAATACTGATGAA
>JAGLDB010000019.1 GCA_023145935.1 Candidatus Sabulitectum sp.
CTTGTATATGTCATAGTTATGGCTGACTATCTCAACATATTTCTTTGTTTCGTTGTATGTGATACGACTGAAGAACTCCTCTTTCGAAGCCGTTCCCCATCCCCATCTCAGAGCATTGTGAGGACCTCCGTTGTAGCCTGCCAGGGTACCCGGGATATCCCAGTTGCAATCTTCGCCATAGCTGCTTATACACGCAGTACCATAGAGAATTGAAGTGGCAGGATCATAGAGAATATCCGGGCTGTAGAGATGCTCCCAACCGTTTTCAAGGGCAACATACTCTGATGTGCTTGGTATCATCTGAATAAGACCCCTTGCTCCTGCTGTTGAAAAGCAGGATGGCTGGAATGCACTTTCCTGCTTCATTATAGCCCATAAAAGCTTTGGATCCATACTGAACTGATCCGTTGTGGATACAACAAACTCATCCCACGCTGCGGGATAACGAAGCCTCCAGAGATCGAGAGGACGATCCTGCCCCTCAAGACTCCAGATCTGCCATGCAGCGGATGGCCCTCTCTCCCATACCTCATTTCCAAGATAGAAAGGAGCAAGTCTATACGCACCTCCTGCTTCTGCCTCGGCCAGACTAAAAAGGTCCAGAGCCCATTTCCTGCAACCGGATTCAAGAAGAAGAACACCATCAATTGCATTCTGTGAAGGTTCTGCTTCCGCTCTTCCATTGCGGGCCATCCAGGCCCCCAGAGGTTCTTCAATGTAACTGGGTCGCCAGGGTGGAAGACCCAGATATTCCCTGGCAAAAGCAGCAGGCAGGCTTTCCGGTTTACCTGTGATAAGCCTGTCTAGAACCCCTCTGCCTGATTCGTCACCGGATTCGATCTTCAGCACTCCATACCAGTATCTGGATGAAGGGCGGTATACACTACGGGTCCATCGGCTGTTGAAGTTCCCGAAAGCTTCAATGGCTTCCGCAGTTCTTCCAATTTTCATAAGGGCCAGGCATCCATAAAACTGTGCATCGTCCACAGTTGTGTTGGAAGGATATCTTCTGACTGTCTCGGCAAAATATGGGATAGATCTCTCCCATAAACCATTTTCTGCCAGCAGACTTCCCCTGTACCATGGCAGATTACTGATCCTGCTGTGTTCAGGCCAGGTGGCAGCATAGTAGTCTAATCGATCCATGGCCTCTTCAACCATGCCAAGTGCCGCCATATCCCTGGCAAGATAGATGCAGGCGTTGGGAGCATCTGCACCATCCGGCCATGCTTCAAGATATTCGGAAAGAAGGCTGACTGCCTGATCATGCCTTCCCAGCCTGTCTCTGGTTCTACCGCCAAGGTATACAATGTGAGCCGGCGGGTCAGAGGAATTCACTGCCATGTCGTATACTTCGTTCCAGAGGCCACCACTGTAAAAAGGGTCGGCAACCTGGTGTGCAAGTGAAGAATCCGCAAGAAGTGTATCTCGTAGCAGTTCATACGCACTTGCATGAATGTCTCCAGCAGGCCATAAATTGAAGGAATCCACAAAATCACGGAAGCCGAATGTTCCTCTTGCCATACCCCGATAATGGTAAAATCTGGATTTAAGCTTATCATCATCCAGAGCAAAAGCTCTATTCCAGTAGATCTCCTGTAATTCCCAATCTCCCACTCCAAGATAAGCTCTGTAACTGGCAAGAAGTTGATCCTTTCCTGCACTGCCCGGAAAATCTCCATTGACCAACTCAAGGAATTCCAGGGACAAAGACGGGTTGGTGGAAAGAGACGATTCCGCAGCCATCAAGGCAACATAATCCGGCAGCTTGAATCTTCCGGCAACCAGTCCGGACATGATATCAGGAGTAACACCGCACCCACCGATCCTTAAAGCTCTGAATGGAGCCGGATCACCGGAAGTCTCCAGCAACAACCTGGCAATGGCAGGGGACAGGGCAACAGTGGCTTCTGCAGCTTTCTCGGTAAGCTCCATTCTTCCCGGAGTTCCCTGCTCCAGTAGAAGTGCGGCTGCTGTATACATTTCTGCTGCACCGTTCCTGTCACCATTCAGTAACAGGGAATCACCCGCTGCTGCTTCTACCGCACTTCTGTCCTGACTGCTCATAAGTCCTGGGGCGTCAGCAACAGTCCCACAGGAAACCACCAGAAAGAAAAAAAGAAGTGAGTAAAACCTCAACTAGCTTTTTTCCTCATGTCCATACTTCGCAAGTTCTTCAAGCAGATCATGATTACCCGGTGCAGCTCTGAGAGATGTTTCAAGCAGCTCAACAGCCTCATCGTGTCTTTCAAGATCAGCAAGAGCTCTTGCGTAAGCAACAGAAGTTCTTACTGAAGGGTCACCGTCAATCAACACTTTCTTCAGAAATTCAATGGTTTCGTCAGCCCTGCCGGTACTAACCATCAGCATTCCAAGCCCTGAAACAGCAGGCTCCAAATCAGGTGATATCTCAAGAGCCTTGCGGAACAACTGCTCTGCTTCATCCATTTCTTCCATTGCAGCTTTAAGGTGAGCTGTATTGCACAGGAGTTCAGAATTCTCCGGTGACAGATTCAATGCCTGCCCCCATAGAGCTTCAGCCTCGGGAAACTCTCCATGATTAAAGTGAGTGATAGCTCTGGCATTCAAGTCAAGAATACGGTCTTCCTCGGCCTTGTCGGCGAACTTGGAAGTAATATCCACCATCTGACCTGTCATATCAGTGTTTAGCTTCAATCCATTCTCAAGCTCTTTCTTTATCTCACCGAGAGAGTCATTCGACTGACTGATGTTTTTCTCTGTTTTGTCAAGCATTTCTCCGGTTGTCTCAGAAAGCGCTTTCATTGATTCAGAGAGATCTTTCCCCATCTTTTCTATCTTATCAGGCACCACTTTCACCACATCAAGTACCTGTTCACCAGAAGAAACAAGTTGTTCTTTAACCTGGGTCAACCCCATAGACAAAGTCTCGACATACTCTCTGTCTTGAGAGGCTTTCAGAATTTTCTCCAGCTCACCGTGAACTTCAGTAAGCTTCAGCTCCACTTTCTCCATTGGATTGGAAGTGTCTTCTTTTCCAAGCTCCTTCAGCTTGTCAGTCATCTCTGAAGGAAGCTTATCTAATGAAACAGCAAGCCCGTCAAGAAGAGGTTTAAGCTGGCTCATTACTTCCATTTCGCTCATAGCCGCAGTAACGGCATCTATTTTTTCAAGAACGGGAGAGAGATCAATTTGTGCGGCATCTTCGTTAGTACTGGCTTCCTTTATTGCAGGAAGGATCTCACCGGACAAAACGGTCTCTATGGCCTGCAGTTTCTCGGAAACAACTGCAGAGAACTGAGAATCAACGGATTCCCCGGCTGGAGCCTGCTTTTCAAGGATTGACTTAAACTCATCAACCTTCTCAAGAAGCGGTGTCAAATCCACAGAAACAGCCTCGCCTTTGTCACCTGACTCCGTTTTTTTCAATGCAGGTGCTATATCATCCGCAAGAACCGTGTATATGGAATCCATTTTTTCACCGAGAGTCTCAATTTTATTTCCAATACTCATAACCGCCTGGCCCAGCCCGATAAGAAGCTGCTCTGTGGTCAATCCATTGGCATTCTCAGCCATTATTTCCTCCATCTTTTTATATTGTATGAAATCATTTTTAACGATTCACCTCTGTTAACGGGCTTCCCCGCCCCCAGACCGAACTCTGGGTGCTTTTCACCAAGTAGCCTTTCCACCGCATCAACCTCATTGTATGCCCCCATACATCCAAGTGCATACTCCAGTCTCTGAAGAAACAGAGGCTCCCCGGTTCTTGTGTACGCAGAGCGCCAGACCGAGCACGCAGCAATTCGCTTTCCCGAAAGCCATAACGCCTCACCCAGAGACATTGGATCAGAAGATGCAGTAGAACCCAGAAGAACCTGAAACACTTTGCCTTCTCGTAACTGAGCCTGTGGTGAATCTGAACTGGAATCACGGATTGATACCTTTTTCCTGATTTTCAGAAGAAGATCGGAATCACCCCTTGCATACATAAATGCCTCTGAAATACGACCGGCCATAAGAAGAAGCTCCACCACCTGAGATACGGAAAGAGAACCGCTCTCACCTGCTGTGGGCATAAAGACATCAACAATACTTCCTGCGGCATCCCGGTTCTGGCCAGAACCATCTTCCAGAATATCAATAGCGAAATCAAACAATTTATCCGTTGATTTACATCTGATCAGCATCTCAACAGCTGCGGAGACTTCCTCCATATCGGAGTTACCTGCACCATTGGGAAAAAGCTGAGCGATCGAAGAAAACGCCTGCTCTCTGCTGGAACACAAAAGCAGAAAGTCCATTCTATAGTCGGGGTTATCTATTGTGTCCTTGAGAAGCCCCTCAGAACTGTCCGCTCCAAGGTCGGCAATAGCCTTTCTCACTTCATGCGCCTGTGGTAAGTATCCTGACATTTCAGCGAGAATCTCAAGTTGCTTCAGTGCATCCAGCGACTCTGATTCTTTCCACACCGAAAGAGGCTTTTCGATCAATTCAGAGGGCAGAATAACATCAGAGGGTATCGGCCGGGTGAGAAATCCCTCCGGGTTACCTGAAGCAAGCAAAAGAAGCATTCCCAGAAACTCGTCCCCTGCTGCCAGCTCGGAAATTCTCTCATGCAGCTCCGGTTGCATGCATAAGGCTTTTATCAAAGCAGGGGAAGAATCGAATTCATCGATCAATTTTGTTCCCAGCTCTGCAGCGAATATCAAGCCGGGAGCATAGCTGTTCTCTATGGAATAATCTGTACCTGCCTGAACAAGTTCCAGGGCAAGTTCGGAATTGCCTTCTACCGCTGCCCCTGCAGCTGCCCTGTAACCTTCGGGATCACCGGCATAAAGTCGAGCCAAAGCAAGACATCCGAGGATTTCCGGGGAATGAGAAACTTCAAGCACGGTATTCTCAAGATATGCCAGAACATCGCTGTGTTCAAGAAATTCTTTTAACGTTACTGCTGCTCCAGCAATGTCGTCGGTGTTAAGTTGTGCCTGGGCAAGGGCAATAGCCGTATCAGAAGAAGCCTTGCCTGATTTTAGAAACTCAGCGAGAACCTCTTTCGCAAGATAGGCAGTTCTTCCGGAAGCCGCAGCTCTGGTCAAAAACGCTGTAGCCTTTTCCCTATCACCTGCAGCCAGAGCCGCACACCCGCTTACAAGCTGAGTGATATCTTCTTCAGAAGTACGCAGTCCTCGAACGGAAGATGCAGCGGTTCCAGGCATGCCTCTTTCAATGAAATAGCTAAGGCGGAAGAGAATGGTATCTACTTTTGTTCCCAGAACAAGTTCGGCAGCAAGCTTGTCCATCCATTCCTCTGCTCCGGTTGAAGCCATCAGAGGAAGAAGTTTTTCTACCACTCCACCCCGCTCGTTCCTGTTCAGCATTTTAAACAGCAGAGCAGGCTTCATGGCAGAAACAGAAGAAAATGGCAAAGCTGAAACAATACCAGTGACCCTGTCAACAAGATCCTTTTCTTCGAGAACCGCTGCAAGATGAATCGCTGACTCTTCAAAGTTGCCGGAATATATACTTGCAGAAGCCAAAACCAGTTCTCCAGCAGGTGAACCGGGCACAAATCCTGATGACAGAACCTCTTCTCCTCTGCTCTTCATCACTTCTCTGTCGAAAATCTCAAGGAGAGCCCTGTCTTTTAATCTTTCTCCTGCCAGAAGCAATTCCAGCCAATCATCCGCGGATTCAGTACCGCTGCCTGTTTTGTACCCGGCTGCAGCTCTCAGTCTTCTTAATTCCAAGTGGGAACTCATGAGGCTGTCGAAATGTAACAGAACTGAGACTATGTCCTGCCTTGATTTAACATCCTGTCGAGCCGATAGATGCTTTAAAGTCGCTGCAGCTTCACCGCCTCGTTTATCAATAAGCAAAACAACTGCAAGAAGAGTCAATACAGCAGCACTGGTTCTGTCACGCTTCAGAAGCTTTTGAATCTGCTCCAGAACCCACTCAGGTGATTGAAGAGCACTGAGACCGAGCACTTCTACAGCATCCTCTACGGCACCTTTTTCAACCAGAAACTCTCCAAGCTTACCTGTGATGAGACCTTCCCTGTCTACGCCTGATTCAATAAATTTACGACAGATCTCAACAATTGGGGAATCCACAACATCGTTGCATTGAAAAGCTCTGTCTACAGAATCAAGAGCCTGTGTGTTTTCTCCTCTTGTAAGTCGGAGTCTAGCCTGCAGAAGGTGAACTCTTGCAAAACTGGAAGCATTAAGTACAAGGTTTGTTACAGCCTGCTCAAGTATGGAAGAGTTGCCATTCTCATCGATCAGGTTATCCAGAATAAGGCTTGCGTCGTCTACCCTTCCGTTCTCACTGATCAATCTGGCAAGAGAAATATTTGCTCTGGGGGTTTTATCAAATGGCAGAAGGTCTTTTTCTACCAGTGCTATGGCCTTCTTAACAACATCTGACTCAGCATCATACAAGCTGGGTAGTTCTGAAATAGCTCTTTCAGTGTCACCAATAGCAGCAAGAACCATTATTCTTTTTAAGTTAACTTCCATGTCAGTTCCACCAGTGCTGGCTGCTATCCATCCGCTGAGCCTGGCAAGACTCTCCTCAGGAAATCTGCACCTCTCAGCTCCATCCACAAGAATATCCATTGCCGCCTTTGGATCTCCCTTTTGCAGCACCACTATCGACCACGCAAGAATTCGATCTATACTGGATCCAAGTTCTCTGCCTGTAACTCCGTCAAGGGTCTGAAAAGCACTGTGAATCGAATTTGTGAAACGATTTACCGTAAGTCTTTCAGTCCTTCCCAGAAGCTCTATCAATCCGGTAAAATCCCTCTGATGCAGCCTCGACCGCCAGATAACCCTGAGAAGCTCAATTGACCTGGGAAACTGAGCCTGCTTCTCCTCTAATAGACGCGATACGGTCATTCTTAAATCCGAATGAGTCCGCATTATCTTCTCACCAATTCTTCCACCCAGATCAGGGTGCCCTATGTCCATTAAAAACGGAACAAGCTTAGCAGACACCTCGTGATCAGAAAGAAGAAGATCGAGCTCTTCCTCTACCATTACAGCCGACTGATCCACCATGTCACTGGCGGCAAGATCCTGTATTTTCTTGAATGTTCTCTGCGCTTTCGATCCGAAAAGAAATGCCATGATACCTACTCCGGTTTAATGATCAGGTTTTCACCAATTGATAATGCCGATGAATCTTTATCGTTAAGCTCCATTATCTGTTCAACTGAAACTCCGTATTCCACAGCCAATGCCCACATAGAATCTCCCGCTTGTACAATATGAGTTACCTGGTTGCCTGCTCTCACCATTACTACAGCTCCGGATCCCTCTGGTGGAGTACCTCGGAGAAGCAGCTTCTGCCCGGGATAAATTAGTGCAGAAGTAGACATATCGTTCCATAAAGCTACCTCTCTTGAGGAAACTCCCACAAGAGCACCTATACCACCAAGAGAATCCCCTGATCTGACAGTATACTGAAAATAACCGGCGCTGGCAGCCGCATTGGAATTCACCGGTACCCTCCCGCTTGCAGGCAAAAGCATATTATTACCCGGTGATGGCATTGATGAATTATTTGCTTCCATCAAATCACTCACAGAAATCCCGGTTGCCAGTCCCACCGATGTCCAGGAGTCTCCATTTTTCACAACATACCGGTCCCGTCTCACAGACCAGGCAACCTGAAATGCAAGAGATGCACGATTGGTAGGAACTACTACTTCCCAGTTTCTCTGCCCTACCGGAGTCACTTCCCTGAGAAAACCTCTGTTGTTCTCTGCAAGCACTTCCGGATCCATACCGCTTTCTGCTGCCAGAATTCTCAAATCAAACCCTGGCGGAACCAATATAACAGATAGTTCAGGTTCTTCCCTCTCAAGTTGACGGACAGCCTGCAGTGCTGCGGAATATCTGGGAACAAAAGCATCGGTTTCTCCTGGAAGCTCAATCAGACCATATTCTCTTCTCGTGGCATTGGAGAGAGCCCTTTGCATTGTCCCTTCTCCGCAGTTGTACGCTGCCACAGCAAGATGCCAGTCATCAAAGAGCCCCTTAAGGTATAAAAGGTAATTTGAGGCAGTCCTCGTAGAAGCCGTCCAGGAATAACGCTCGTCAATCTCATCTGTCATATTCATGTTAAAATGTCTTGCTGTTCCGCTCATGAACTGCCAGGGCCCGGCAGCACCCACCCTGGAATAGTCCCCCACATAGTAGCTACTTTCAACCCACGGCAAAGCAGCAAGATCGGAAGGAGCTCCCTGACTTCTGAGCAGAGCTTCAAGAAGTCTAATGGTTCCTTTTCCCGCTGGACAATCCTCTGGAGAATAATTGAGATCGCTGAGATGTGGAGCGTGAAGAGGAATAACAGCAGCTTCGATCCTTCCCGATGTACCGTGAACAATTGGAAACATCGGCTGTTCGGAATACATTTCAGCAACAGAAGTACTCACAGCTGATGAGGATTGCTCAGAGGTAACATTTGTATTTTGCAGTCTAATGCCGGAGCACGATGAAAAGAACAATATTACCATAGTAACCGGGATGAATCTCATGCATTTGACCAAGGGAGGCATGCAATGGCCAGAGTAGGTATAGTGGGAGCAACAGGCCTTGTAGGTGATAAAATGATTTCTGTTCTTCAGGAGAGTTCCCTTTCCATTAGTGAATTAAAGCTTTTTGCAACCAAGAAAAGCCTCGGTCGCTCAATCAATTTCAGAGGTCTCCCCCATACTGTTGAAATAATACAAAATGCCTCCTGGGAAAAGGGCATGATAATTCTGGGAGCAACATCCTCGGAAACAGCTCATTCATGGGTTCCCGATGCACTGAAAGCAGGGGCATACGTAATTGATAATTCATCGGCGTTCAGAATGGACAAGAATGTTCCCCTTGTTGTTCCGGAAGTGAACAGAGAAGACATAAAATCCCATCACCGTCTGATTTCAAATCCCAACTGCTCGACAATACAACTGGTGATGGCTCTTGGGCCACTTCGTACCATTGCAAGGTTTGAATGGGTTTCGGTTTCAACCTATCAGTCAGTTTCAGGAAGTGGTCGAGATGGAATTGCTGCACTGAACAAACAGGAAAAGCTCAGCGCTGAAATCGACTCATTTCACAGGAATGTCATCTGCGAGATCGGATATCCCGAGCCATCGGGCTACACAGGTGAAGAGATAAAGCTTGTAATGGAAACTCCAAAAATCCTTGGTCTTGAGTTTCCAGTGTTTCCCGCCTGTGCAAGAGTTCCGGTGATGATCGGGCACACTGAGTCTGTTACGATCAAATTTGGAAGGAATACTTCGGCAGACGAGGTAAGAATGGTACTGGAAGAAGCACCTGGGGTAAAAGTCAGCGAACTTGGCTGTCAACCGGTTGAAGTAGAAGGAACAAACTATACCGTTGTAGGAAGAATCCGAAACCACCCTGTGGATCAAAGCATCATCCAGTTCTGGGTCACCGCAGACAATGTCCGCAAGGGCGCAGCCCTCAATGCAGTTCAGATCCTGGAAATTGTATCAAAAAGAATTACCGGCCCTGCTTAAGCAGAACCGGTAATTTAAGCACAAGTACAGTCTTATTGATTAGAGGTCAAGATCTCCGTCGTCCAGAAGATCAAACTCATCGTCAATGGCTTCTTCTTCATCGAGAGCAGCACCACACTCTTCACAGAAAAGCTTCTGTGGAGGATTTATGTGTGAACATGAAGGACACTTCACAGTATCACCACTTGCGTCATCAAGTTCAAGATCATCATCGTCAAGATTAAGCTCATCAAGACTGTCATCATCCGCTGCAGGCTTAACGCTTCCCTTCGAGGCTCCGGCTGCCTTGCCCTGAGTCGCTTCTTCTACATCTCTAAGAACCTTCTTCATATCGCCAAGCTCGGCGCGGAAGCCATCGAGCTCATCGGCTGTAGTATTTCTCTTCTTGGTAGCTCCGTCCAGATCCTTCTGGAAAGTAGGATCGTTCTCATCGTGCTCTCTGAGCCTTGCTCTTATCTGAAGTTCTTCAACAAGATCTGACTCGCTCTGATGCTTTTTCTCAAGCTCGTTGATCTTTTTCGTAAGATCATTGACCTTGCCCTCAAGAGAACCCTTCTCTGCACCGAGTTTACCCAGTACATCGTTCAGTTGATTGTCGTAATCTCCCTTGATCCTGGAATAAACCCTCTGGTTCGTCTCCGCCCTCATGGTCTCAAGATTAGACAGTCTTTCAGAAAGCTCAGTGCGTCTCGCCAGGAGATCCTGGATCTTCCTTTCCAGCGCCATTACCCCTCCATTCGCATATGCCTTAATTTCCACAAACTACCATACACTGCGATATATTTCTTCATTTACCCGCCGATGTCAAGGAGAGAACAACAGAAGCAATTGACGCAAGCGGGTCAGATCCTCTTTTTAGCCCGAAGTCGGCGGCTGAAAAAGTCTCCAGTACCACTGGAACTGCGCTGTTCGAGCGTCTTCCAGCATTCTCCTCCACATTACGCCAGATGAACTGCGGGAAACCAAGTTTTTTAGCCACTGCCTCCGGCGACATACCGCGCTGCAATAATTCTCTGGCTCCAGCCACCTGCTTCCACTGACTGTATAGAAGGGCAAGAAGCCTGATAGGTTCTTCTCCTGAGTGTAAAAGAAGAGAAAGAGACCTCATGGCAGCAGCTCTTTTCCCGGACAAAACCTCACCACAAAACTGGAATGCTGTTGTTTCTTCAAGCCCCTTTACTGCCGAATACACCCCGGAAGAGTTCACGTCGGCTCCAGTGCCGTGAAAAAGAGCTATCCTTGTTATGATATCAGCAAGTCTCTCCAGTTTGCCGGAAGCAATTGCTTCTGCAGCCTGAGCCCCGTCCCTTGTGAGCGTTACACTCTGCTGGGCTGCAAGAATTCTAGTCCACTTCCACATCTGATTTGCAAATGGCTCCCAGCATGTAAATCCCACACCTGCTGATTCCAGTTTTGTCTGAAAAGCATTGGATGGTTTCCGCCCTGCAGTCCTACAAAAAAGAATATGATCGAATTTTCCGGAAACAATTTTTACCAGCTCGCTTTTCTGAGACTTGGAAAGCTTATCAACATCCCCGATTATCACCAGTTTCCCCGGGCTGAAAAGAGAACCCTCGCTGAACAGTGCACTGAGACTAACTTCACTCAGATCTTCCGGTAAAAGCCTTACAGTATCAAGCGAGAGAGCTGATGCCCGGTCCCTGAGAGCATCAAGAAGGCTGGTTGACTGGAAGTATTCCTCACCTGATACCACGAAGGAATCTCCCGGAGAAGAATTCACTATTTTCTTCATCATTGCTTCAAAGTTCTTAACTATCAATTCTCGACACCCCTATGGTCTTGCCACTTGGCATGTACTTTGCTTATTTTCCATCCTCAATTTAACAGAGGAGATTCGTTAATGTTAACCTGGTTCAGAAACAATGCAAAGATATTCCTTATTGTGATCGTTGTCATCTTCGTTGGTATGATTTTTCTCGAGTGGGGCCGAGGCGGAATCCAGAACATTGAAGTAGACAAACTTGTTATTGGTACTGTTAACGGTATCGGGCTTCAGCCAACATCCTACGACTATGTCAGAGATGAAGTTTACAATGGCATGAAGATGCAGATGCAGCGAATGGGTGATCCTGATCCCGAAAATCAGCTTACGCTTATGCATAACGATATCAACAACACTGCATTCGAGATCCTTGTGGACAGAACTCTTCAGGATGAATACCTTAAAATCCTGGACTGGGAGTCAGTCAAACCTTCAATGGCAGAAGCACTGTTGAAAGCTCAACTCCGGATGGTGGGTATAGAAGACCCGGAGGCATACCTGGGTGAGTACAGGAATGACCCAAACTACGGGTCAACCCTTTATCAGATGGTAGCTCAGGCTGACAGGGCAATGTACGGTGCTGCCGCTTCCCTGGAAAATCTCATATCCGCCAGAGAAGTAGAATTTCTTCTCAGCGACGCCATGACCACCGTTTCCGCCAGGTACATTCCATTCAGATCATCGCCTGAACTTCCTTCAGACAATGAGCTGCGAGAATTCTACGATGCAAACACAGATCTCTTCATCACCTCACCAGGAGCCAGAATGAGATTCGCATCTTTTGCTGTGCAACCGGCAGATGAAGACATAGAGGCAACTCTTGCCATGGTGGATTCTCTTGCAATATCAGGAACTGGAACTCCAGATACATTCATAGTTACCAGAGAACAGCTTGCGGGATTTTCCGGCTGGAACATTGATCTGGCCCCAGGCGATCTGTCTCAACCGTTCCTGGCAGCTTCCATGAACCAGAATAACATGAGAGCAGGCCACTCTGTGGAACTTCTCTCTGTGAGGAATGCTGCGGACGACACCACTGGCAACACCGATACCCTGACTTTAGTCCACTGGGAGATCCCACTCTTCCCGGGATATCGAACTGTCAGGGCAACATTCTGGGATCTTGAAGAGAACGCTGAAGATATTCTTGTTTCAGAATTCCCTGTTTACGGTGATCAGTCTCTGATTGATTACGGAGAGCTGATTATTGACCTGAACACTCTTCCCTCAGAAGACATGCCCCAGTCTTTGATCTCTTTTGCAACCGACTCCATCTGGATGGACAGCATCGGTCCTGTGTTTTACATACCTAGCTTCTCGACAGGCTATCCTGCTCTGATGGTTGCAAGAAAACTTGAGGACATTTCCGGAGGACAACTGAGCTACGAAGAAGCCCTTGCCAATAATCAGATCCTGCTTGAGCTCTACACCCACAGGCAGAGTAACGAATCACTTGCCATGGCCACAGCCGCTCTGGAGGAAATCAGAATCAGTGGAGAAGGTCTTGCAGGATGGGCTGCAGCAGAATCAATCGAGGTTTATGATACTCAGCAGTTCTCCCCTGTTTCAGTAAGACAGTGGGCAGTATCAGATGAGTCTGCGTACCGCGGGCTTCTCGGTTGTGAAGATTTTGCTGATGCTTCACTTATGGGAGCAGAATACACGGTTATGGGCCCCTTCACAAACAACGGAGTTGCATATCTCGCAGAGATAGTAACCCGTACAGAAGCAGCATTACCCGAGTCTGGAGCCCAGCTCACAGGGTTCTATCTTTCGGTACAGAACAACCATAATATGCTTTATTCCAGCAGACTGATGGCATCCATCAGAAACGGTGCCGACATTCTGGATCAGAGAGTTCACTACTACAACACAATGGATTCCCTCAGAGCAGAATACGCAGCCACCCAGGAAGCACTGGAGTAACCCAGAACAGCATTATCAGATAAACAGCCAGCCCCTGCCGAAAGGCGGGGGCTCTTGCGCTTGGCCGCTTTTCTTTACCTGGCGCATACAATGTGTACAACACCCACAGAACACCAATACACTAAACAAACAGCAATACCTCTGCTATGCATATTGACTGCACAATAACACAACCACATAATCCATACCTATTGATTACAATAGTGGTTCAACACGACAGGCTGAACAATGTATGCGAAGATGGACAGTTTAGAAAGAAACAGTACACATTATAAGGAAACCCCATAAGATGATATCAGCAGAACACCAGAAGCTACATCACTACCAACTACAACATAAACGAGGAACCAATTGATTCTTATGAGGCGCAAAACCAAATTCCAGACTTATATGGAAACCACATAAACAGTAGTTGGCGTACCAATTTAACATTACCGGTTGAATGTTATTAATGATCCAAAGAATCCAAAGAATCGAAAGAATCGAAAGAAAATTTATTACAACTTCATTTTTAAAGAAAGTATATGCTTACTACATAGGTAAATTTATTTCGAACTAGGCATATCGATCGAATACTCTAGTGCGAATGTATGAGATTTCTGTAAACATCTTTTCTGTGTCCTACTTTTACAATGAGAATGCACATTTCATCGCTGTGGATTTCGTAGAGTATGCGATAATCTCCACATCTGACTTTGTGATATGGGTTCTTTCCTTTCATCTTAGTAATTTTGGGATCTGGCAGTTGAATAGCCAACTCATCAATTCTCTTCTTAATTCGCACTAATACCCGTTTGGGAAATTTTTTCATGTTCCTCAAAGCGGCAGGTCTGAATTCGACAGAATACTCCATGAATTAAAGTCCCAGAATTTTCCATGCTTCTTCTGCCGGGACGCTTTCTCCCTTTTCAGAAACAGCCATATTTGCATCTTCAATGTCCACGCGATCTTCAATTTGCTGAAGCAACTCAAGCTCCTCCATTGAAATCAGAGCAGCGATATTCTTTCCTCTACGTGTCAAAACAATAGATTCATTGCCATATGCTACTTTGTTAACAATATCTGAGAAGTTCATCCTTGCATCTGCTGTCGAAATAGAAATGGCCATAAGCTTCCCCTTCTTTTAAATTACTGTACATAATGTACTATTTGTACAGTAGGATGTCAATCAGATCTGCCGCCCTTTGTCTGCATATATGCAAAATAGATTCCAGACATCTGGTTGCCGAAGCTTAAGATCACTATTGTACAGGAACATCTGAGAACATGAAAAGGCATAATTCCGCCAACAACAGAATTAACCAGTCGCAGAGCAAATGAGCACAAGCAGAGGTTAACCTGCGCTGGTGATTCAGAGCGTTCGCCGCTATGCCAACGGGTAAGCTTTACAAATTCCGTAGTAATTGACCAATCATCAGTGAAAAAGGTAATTGTTTATGAGAGCTTAACTCCGGAATAAATTCGGTCAGAACAGGTTATGCGCACATTCGTTGTAAATGATATTGTGTAAAGATGATTCTGTAGTATAATTCAATTAGTTTAAGGCTGAAGGATTGAGGTGATTTTATGACAGTCGAGTCGCAGCGGGTTTTACGTGAGGCATTAGATTTGCCTCCGGTAGAGCGCGCTGAGTTAGTTGAAGAAATCCTTGCCAGTTTCAATTTTCCTGACCGCCAGAAAATCGATGCCTTGTGGGCAAGAGAGGCTGAGGATCGTATAAACGCCTATGATGTTGGCGAGATCAATGCCTCCTCTGCAAAGAAGGTATTCAATAGGATTGATCATCCACGAAAATCATGAATGTCGTATTTCTTGAAGTGGCTGAGGCCGAACTTGGCAAGGCGATATTCTACTATAACAGTCAGAGTGAAGGTTTAGGATTTGAGTTTGCCGCCGAGGTCAAGAGAGTCGTTGGCCGGATCATTGAATATCCAAACGCATGGACTCCTTTATCGAAGCGAACACGACGTTGCAGAACTAACCGGTTCCCTTATGGAGTGGTATATCAAGTCAGGAATGATAGTATTTTAGTTGTTGCCGTAATGCATCTTAACAAGAATCCCTTGTCATGGAAATCACGACTTAGAGCAGAGTAGATATGAGTCAAGAAAGACGAGGAAAAATTGGCTTAATTCTAATAACTTCAATTCAGAATTTCTTGAGGCATACTTGTTATTCATAGCGAGAACTGCTCTCATCTTCATGATTAGTACAGAAATTCATAATGAAGGCAATAATTCGGCGAACCATCGCATTAACCAGTTACAGGCGTTATGAGGCTGGCTTGAGTTATACCTGTGCTGGTTATGCACATGTTATGCTGTCCATAGTTGCGTTCTCGCAACGCCTTAAGTTCTGAGATTACGATGATGATCCTTATGAGATAACCCCGTCTTAAAGCCGGGGTTTCTTTACGAGCAGATAGAGAAAGAACGGGCCGCCAAGCAGTGAGAGGATAACCCCTATTGGAAGTTCCGCCGGGGAAATGACCACTCTCGAGAAGATATCCGCCCAGAGCATAAGTACAGCCCCTCCCAGCGCCGAGAGAGGAAGCAGCCTTCGGTAGTCTCCCCCAACCAGCCGTCTCATGGTATGGGGCACTATAAGCCCTACAAACCCAATGGGGCCAACTGCTCCCACAGCACCCCCGGCAAGAACCGCGGCGGCGATGAGAAGAAGCAATCTTTCCCGTACGGTGTTTACTCCTCTGGACTCAGCCATTTCAGTACCTGTGAGGAACTGGTTCAGAGTACCTGTTCTCATTATTGCAGGAACCATACCGGCCACAAGGAAAGGAAGAAGAAAAAGCACACGGCGGTAGCCGGCGATGGCAAGATCACCCATCATCCATCTGATTATCTCCACCAGGCGGGAAGCAGGGCTCATGTACTCAATAAGAAGAAGAACCGAGGCTCCAAGAAGGTTAACAGTTACACCGGCCAGAATAAGACCTGAGTGATCTCTCTGACCCCGTCCGGCTATAAACCAGGTAAGCGTTGATGCTGCCAGAGCCCCTGCAGTACCGGAAAGATATACCAGAAATATCGGAAGTGAAATACCTGAAAGTATGATAAAACCTGCTGTAACTCCAGCACCGGCACTTATACCCAGTGTGTATGGAGTTGCAAGCGG
>JAGLDB010000190.1 GCA_023145935.1 Candidatus Sabulitectum sp.
AAAGGATTCACAGTTGTCATTTTCGTCTGCAGTAATAATGAGCATACCAATATAGTTTTCTTCCGGAAACATCCCGGCTCTCACCGGCCCTGCCACTGCAGCGGCTGTGGCCATGGCATCAGCAGTAGCGCAATCATTCGCCACAACTGTTGCACTGGCAGCATTGCCGGATGGATATCCTGTTTCTGAATCCAGAAGATGGCTGTATCTAATTCCATTTTCAAAAAAATAACACTCATAATCACCGCTTGTGGCAACAGCTCCAGCTGTTAGCTCCAGAATACCCACCAGAGTGTCTTCTCTGGGATGGCGGACTCCAATGTGCCAGATTCTCCCAGTGGAACTGCCACACCTGATCTCACCGCCAACTTCAACAAGACACTCAGTGGCGCCCAGTTCAATTAGAAGCTCATATGTTCTGTCCACTGCATATCCTTTTGCAATTGCTCCAAAATCCATAACGGTATTCTGCTCAATAAATATGGAGTCTTCTCCAATGTAAACCCTTTCATCCCATCCACTGCAGGCAAGAGCATGGTTGATCGAACTGGAATCAGGAACCTCCACCGGCTCAGGAAAACCCCAGACAATGGAAAGAGCACCCAGGGACGGGTCAAAACTACCTCCTGTAACCGCCACCAGAATGTGTGACATCCTGATAAGCTCAGCAAGTTCCGTGTCTGACTGGATTTGGAAAAAACTGTTAAGATCGTAAAGCTGTCCGTACTCGCTGAATCTGCCCAGATGATTATCCAGATATGAAAGAAGGGAATCGGCCTTATCCAGAAGGATCTGCGAACTCTCTGATTCCACGGTAATGATCACTGTTGCAAATGTACCGAGTGTGGGGAATGTACGACTCACCTCGAAAACTTTCGATCGGTTGATAAACCTGTATCCAACTGCCAGAACAAGGGCAGTTGAAAGTATTATTACCAGCGCTTTTCCGCTTCTCAGCGTGGTCCGTCCTCTGGACCGTACTTTGTGTGATAACTGCAATATCTTGATCCTGTAATTGCAGGTTTACCACATACAGGGCACTTGCGAACCGGTCCCTTTGGTCGCTTTGGTTGTGGCTTCCTGTTTGGAATGAGGAATTCCACCACCCTCAAAAGCCCGGATACCGCAATGAGAAACAATCCCCATTTGCCCATCATCCAAGAATTTGTGGTGGGTCCAAAGTAAAACGCAAGCCCCCAGAGAGAGGCACCAACCACTATAAGCAAGCCTTCCAGATTTCTCATATACTCCCTTCCCTATAATAGATCGAAGAAACTGATCAGGTGATTCGCTGAAAGAACACCAATCCCAACTTCGCTGTATTCATCTGTAAAAAGAAGAGCTATTCCCCCGATCTCAGCCATTATATTCACAATGGGAACACCATTACCGGAAGATATCTGCCCCCAGCCTGGAAGCAGAAGCGATTTCCATGCATGATTCCCTTCCTCCATGGCCACCTCAAAAACAACTGAAGACGCAGGGGTACCGTGAAGATCAGGAAGGGGACTCTCGTTGGTAACAGGAAATCCCCCGGTACCAACCTCAATCTCGTTCACAGGGGTCATCGCCCAGAATTCAAGGTGTGTAATGCTTCCGTCAAGAAGACTGTCTACCCTTGAAACGGGAATCATCACCGATATCCACCCCATCTCGTCAAAAGTAATGAGCTCAACCTGAAACTGGGTAATTCCTCCGCTGCCGTAGCTGGACATATTTTCTTTTATGACCGTGAAGAAATGTTCAATTGTAGGGTTAATTATGGATGCTGTATAGCATATCTGACCATCAACGAGAACCTCGGTACCGATTATGGTGTCTGTTACCATTGTATGTCGTGTACAATCGAATTGAATTCCGGCCCTGGCGGAAATCTGAAGGGTATTCACTCCATCCACACTGCGGGTCTTGATACTGAAAACACTTACTCTGGGAGTTCCACCCACAAGATCACGAACAATTCCGAACTCCAATGGAGTCTGAGCCAGAATGCTTAACGCAAATATGGTAATAAGAATTAATGAAAATCTCAAACTTAACTCTCCTTAGGCATTTTAAAGAATCTTCGCCAGTTATCACCAGCGGCTTTATCAATATCACTATCTGACCACCCGCGATTTTCAAGAGCATCAATCACTCTGGACCAGTCTCCAGCACCGTTAAGCCCCTTCGGAAGGTTAGGAACTCCATCAAAGTCACTGCCAAAACCCACACTGTCAATGGATGTCAACTCCGCAACGTATTCCATATGATTTATTATAGATGCAATTGTAGCTTTTGATCCGTCTTCCTCCAAAAAATCCGGTACAAATGTAATTCCAATCACACCGCCTGACGATGCGATTTCCTTAATGTCTTCATCTGGAAGATTTCTGGCATGACCATTGCAGAGTCTTTGTGCGTTACAGTGTGTTGCACACACCGGAATATCCATTTTAAGCAGACTCTTCCTTGATCTCCGGTTCAGATGGGAAACATCAAGCATTGTTCCGCTGGCAGCAAACTTTTCGGCCAGTTCCCGGCCAAGGTCTGTAAGATCCATTTCAGACCCGATCCCGCCAGCATAAGGATTATCACCATTCCACGTAAGACTCGCAACAAGAGGGTGATATGGAAGTTCAAATCCCATGGCAATAGAAAGACACCCTTCCAGGGCAAAGTGGAATCCGGGCTTCTTCAAATTTCTGAATTCCGCATAATTCCCTATTCCCCGCTGCCACATTTCCTTTTCACTTCCGATGTATGGCTTGATACATACTGCCATAACCTGATCATGAACCCCGGACTTCAGAAGAGAAGGAAGATCAACATGCAACTCACTTCCTCCACTGACAAAATCCTTCTCTGCAGAACTTCGAAGAAGGGTGTCACAGTGCGCGTCAAATATTCTTCTATTCATCAGTATCCAGGTCGGTTGTTTCCACAGCTGATGAATCCTGAGAACCCAAAAAGATATTTGCGAACTGACTTGAGAAATTCCCGGATCTGGCTAAAAAGAAAAGAATTACCAGGAGAAGAACAATGTAGACAATAAGCCTGCTATCGGATCTCCTCTGACCATGACGCTGACGCCAGTCGTCTGACAAACTCATTATTGAACGATCCTTGAACGTCTGAAATCATGAGGAATTGAAGGGAAAATAGGAACATGGAGAGTATCACTCCATTGAACTATGAAAGTATCTCCATGAAAACCGGATGTAGTGAACTCAAGGGTGGTTCCTGTTCGTCGCCACTCAGACCACCTGGAAAGAAACTCTACCTGCTTTGCAGAAGTATTATTCATCCGGCTGACCTGATCAACAGTTTCATTCAAACCTTTTTTTATCGCCGCAGGACCGAGTACATAAAAGTCGATTAGTTTCCATCCCCAGAGAACTACCATTAAAAATAACGCTACCCATAGCAGACAACCCATTTTAGCATTTCTCATTTCTCTGCAAACCCCTCTTTCTTGCATCAAACCAATCGAATTCTCTGCTTACCACCCGGAAAGACACCTGCGAACAATCCCATCGGAGGTTTGAACTATCAGTCTTTGTCTGGCAGAATCCATTGATTCGCTCAACGGGTCATACAACAACCATTCTGAAACTGTCTCGTCTCTTATAATGTACTCATTATCGAAGGTATTATCCATAGAGACAGAAACTCTTAGTTCAAGTTTGTATTGCTCAACCTCTTCGCCGCCAGTATAAGTTACTGCACTTCGAGCAAAATATGTGACCGAACCGGATATGCTGGCATCAGGGGATTCATTATCGATTGACAACCGTCCATCCCTTACAATTGCCTCGGTCACAAGAGAAGTTATCTCCTGTTCAAGCCCGTACTCAGTTACATTGCTTCTGAACTGCTCAATCTGTACCGATCTAATATTCTCCGGAAGAGTACCTTTGAAGCTGTAGGCACAAGCCAGAAGAGGTAAAACAGCCATAAAGAATGTAAACTTAACTGCCTGTGTGGCCAAACCCACCATCCCCTCTTGCTGTATCCGACAATTCTGCAGCAACTTTCATTTCCACAAACTCTACAGCCGCAAGAACAGCTTGAGCTATACG
>JAGLDB010000191.1 GCA_023145935.1 Candidatus Sabulitectum sp.
AGGCTGGGAGGGTCGTGGAGAAATAGACACTCTGGGCGTTGTCTATGCAGAAAAGGGCCCTCTGTTCATGGAAGTTCCGGATTTCGGGGACTTTGTTTTGATAATAAGCAATCGGGGAAATACTGATCCTGTAGTTTTTGCAGCAGATCTCTCTGTTTCATTCACCGGTTCGGGAGTTACATATGATTCTCTCCCGTTTGGGATGACTCTTCTTATGACCCTTCTTGCTGTTGGAGTGGTCACTGCAGCGGTTTTACTCACAGTAACCAAACTGTCTTCAGGTAAAGGTTGACCATTCTGGTATATTATTCAGGAAAGGAGGCCGCATGTTTATTTCCACACGGAGCAGATACGGACTTAGGGCTCTGGTTCAGCTTGCCAGAAACGGACAGAGTAATCCTTTAAGTTTATCTGGAATAGCAAAAGAGGAAGAGATTCCCATAAGATACCTGGAGCAGATCTTCGGCAGACTGCGCAGCGCAGACTTTGTTCGGGGGCGAAGAGGTCCCGGTGGAGGTTATGTGTTAAGCAGATGCCCCACCGATATAACTTTGCTGGAAATCATAAGAGTTCTGGAAACAGAGTTTTTCCATACGAATTGTGTGCTGCAGTGTCCTGACTTCCAGGAAAAAGAGAGTGAATCTACTGGGAAAGTTCCTGGGTGCTCCCGAGAAGACAATTGTCCTACAAAAAGGCTGTGGATGGATGTTAAAATGATATGCGAAAACTACCTAGGCAAAAATACACTTGCTGATCTGTCTGATGGATCGCTTGAAATGGAGTAAATTCACAATGTGGCAGTATTCCGAAATACTCATGGATCATTTCATGAACCCCAGAAATGTTGGTAACCTTGACAATCCTGATGGGCATTCAGAGGTTGGTTCTCCCCAGTGTGGAGACGCAATGTTTCTCGACATTGATATAGATGATGAGGGCAGGATAGGTGATATCGCATTTAAAACCTTTGGATGTGCAGGCGCAATTGCCAGTGCATCGGCCCTTACTGAAATGTGTCGCGGGCTTCCTGTGGAAGAAGCTCTTCAAATAAAAAACAGTCAGATCGCTAAATACCTCGGGGGAATGCCCCCGGAGAAGTTTCACTGTTCGGTAATGGGTCATCAGGCTCTTAGGGATGCCGTAAAGGATTTTAACACAAAATGTGATGAGATTAGCGCTGTTCTTGCTGATATAGAGATATCTCCTGTTCTGGTAAGGCCGGGAAGGGTTTATCTTAAATCCGGTGACGATGTTAAAGCAGTTGAAAGGGTCCTTAAGGAAAAAATTGAAAGAAATGTTTTGGTAGAGGTAAAATAATGAACACTGTTTATCTGGACAATGCAGCCACCACAAGAATGGCTCCTGAAGTTCTGGAAGCCATGTTGCCGTTTTTAAAAGATGAGTTTGGAAATCCATCCAGCTTCCATTCATTTGGAAGTTCTCAGATGGAGGCTATCGAAAAAGCAAGGGACCAGGTTGCCCGACTGCTTGGAGCAAAGTGTGAAGAAATTTTCTTTACCTCCGGTGGAACAGAGAGTGACAATCAGGCATTAAGAGGGGCTGTCAAGATAGATCCCGATCGCAGGGGTATTGTTACTTCTTCTGTGGAGCACCCTGCAGTTCTGGAAACAGCAAGGGCTCTTGCGGATGAAGGTTCTACGCTCGGTATTGTTGAAGTTAACATGAATGGAGAACTTGATCTCGAAAGCCTGAATAAGCTGGTGAACCAGCAGACAGCCATTGTTTCCATCATGGCTGCCAACAACGAGACAGGGGTGATCATGCCCCTGAAAGAAGCAGCGGATATTGCCCACAAAGCAGGTGCTGTTTTCCATACAGACGCTGTTCAAATGGTGGGAAAAAGCCCCATAGATGTCCATGCCCTTGATCTTGACATTCTCAGTCTGTCCGCTCACAAGCTTCACGGCCCCAAAGGCGTGGGAGCCATATACATCAAAAAAGGAATAGATCTTCCTCCCATGCTCACCGGCGGTCATCAGGAAAAAGGGGTCAGATCGGGAACCTACAATGTGCCCGGAATAGTCGGGCTTGGCAAAGCCTCTGAGCTCGCTCTTGCGCACCTCAAAGACACGGTTGTTGAAGAAGGTATTCTAAGAGAATCTTTTGAAAAGAGGGTACTGGAGAGCTGTCCAGGGTCCTTCATTGTTTCAGAGGGCGCTGCAAGGCGTCTTCCTGGTACGGTAACAATAATTTTCAGAAGCATTGAAAGTGAAGCAGTGCTCACACTGCTTGATATGCAGGGCGTCTATGCTTCTTCCGGGTCTGCCTGCAGCACGGGAAACAAGAACAGCAGTCATGTTCTCTACGCAATGGGGGTTGATATCAACCTTGCAAACAGTGCTCTCCGGTTCAGCTTGAGCAGGTATACCACAGAAGAGGATATTGACCGTACAGTTGAACTTCTTTCAAAGATCGTAGAGAGGCTTAGACAGATTTCACCCTATACTGAATAAGAGCCTCTTCGTTGATGTTTTCAGGCGGGTGGCTCACTTTTTTGGCCATCCGCTTCTTTTTTGGTAAAATACCAGTATACAATAAGAATTACCTTTACGGAGTATGAAAGGAGCATTTTGTGATCATAACTCAAGTTTTTCTGTTTTCGTTTCTCTTTCTTGTTCCCGGATTTCCGGAGCCGGAAAGCAGTGCGGATTACTCCATAGAGGTTGTTCTTTCTACTGATTCAAGCACTGTGGCGGGATCTGCTGAGATCCATTTTACAAGTGGCGTAGATTTTCCAGTAGATACTCTCTGGCTGCATCTGTATCCCAATGCTTACACTGATCACACAACAGCATTCGGACAGGACCTTGAGGGTCAGGGCAGATTCGCATTTCGACGTTCTGCCCAATCGGAAAGAGGTTCCATTGAGCTGTCCGGCTGGACTTTGAACGGGGAGTCAATTGTGGTTTCCGTTGATGGCACTCTGGGCTGTGTTGTCCTTGATCGTCCGCTGGAAGGCGGAGAATCTGTTCTGCTTTCTGGTGGGTTTGTGGTTAAAGTGCCGAAGTTCTGGAGCAGAATGGGGCATCATCATGATACCTATCAGATAACCCAGTGGTACCCCAAGATGTGTGTTCTGGATAAAGACGGCTGGCATCGCTTCCGATATCATGCCATGGGAGAGTTCTTCAGCGATTACGGCAGCTATTCCGTTGCCATTGATGTTCCCTCCGATTTTACTACTGCAGCAACAGGAAGAGTACTTGAAACTGAGTTCAGCGCAGATTCCACCAGGCGTACTGACCGGTGGATTGCAGAGAATGTTCATGATTTTGCATGGTGTTCAAGCCCGGATTACACCATCCGGGATCATGTTTTTACCTATCCGGACAGCGGAGGTACTGTTCAGGTGCATCTGGTTCTTCTTGATGATGATGAAGATTACTGGGAGGACATTCCCCATGCGGTGGATTCTACACTGGCTTACTACGGTGAGTGGTACATGCCTTACCCCTATGATGATCTCTGGGTTGTTGATCCTGTGGTTTCCAGCTCGGGCGGAATGGAGTACCCGCAGTTTGTTTTTGCCTATGACAATATTTCAATGACCAGAGCACTGGAGATGGTGACCATTCATGAGGTGGGGCATCAGTGGTTCTACGGTCTTCTGGGCAGTAACGAAACTGATGAAGCCTGGCTGGATGAGGGAATGAACACATTCAGTGAATTGCGCTATATGGAGCGTATGCACGGTTTCTCGGGAAACATGACCACCACACCTGACTGGCTGCTGAGCATAAGCGACAGAGATCTACAGGCTCTTTCTTTTCTCTCTGCTGTACACAATGATGTTACTCCGGTTCTAAGCCGGGCAACCGACGCCGGAGACGGCAGTTATTCTACAGGTTACACCTACTACACCAAACCGGCTCTGTTTATGTCTATGCTTCAGGTTCAGCTTGGTGATGAACTTTTTGACAGGATCATGAAAGAATATTTTCGTAGATTTGCATACAGCCATCCTCATACAGAAGACTTTCGGGCGATTGTTGAAGAATACTCCGGCAGAAGCTGGCAGACAGAATTCGATTACTGG
>JAGLDB010000192.1 GCA_023145935.1 Candidatus Sabulitectum sp.
CAGATGAGTCAGTAGACTCATATGATATGATCTAGGAACATGACCGAGAATACTACATCGGCATTAGCTACCACACGGACGGCTATAATGCACGCTGATTATCGGCAAATAGCGTTGCTATGCTTCTCAAATCAGCATGCATTTTATCTCGCCCGTGAGGCGCTTCTGCACAATGTCTATTGTCAGTCATGCTCCTAAACACTGGAATGCTTTTTCTAACATTGTTTTTTCTGCTGTCAGTTAACGGTGATCTTGATAGTTCGCTGGCAGTAAGAGATTTTGACTCTGCCATGGAAATTGCAGGTGATTCCGATTCTTTGAAGGCTGTTGTTTTTCGCAGCAGCGGGAATTACACCATGGCCGCAATTCATTTTCAGAGGGCTTTTGAGAAAGAGCCCTCTGCAGGGTTGTTCTGTGATATCTGGAATTCCGTAGCTGGTTCAACCGAACACTATGGTTCCCTTTCTGCTGCTGGCCTCCGGGAAGATCTTGTGTTGTGGGGTAATGAATTTTCATGGACGTCTTCCGACCTGCTCTCTCTTATCGAGTCCTCCAGCACGCTTGATGACAGCCTGCTCACTGACAGTCTTGTTCTGGTACTCACAGACGGGTTCCAGGGCTCGCTTGAGGCTTCCAGTGTAATTGGCTGGAGGTTCTACGATGATCTGTATCCCGTCTGGAATAATGATTCAGCCAGGGTGGTTGTTCTGGAAGAATTCATTGAAGAGTGGGGAGAGTATTCAGAGCTCTGGCGGAGCAGGGCATGGCAGTACACCCTTGCAGCTGTGGTTGAAACATCAGACTCACTGCAATGGAAAGACTATTTTGTTCAGTGGCAGGAGGCCTGTCCGGAAGACCCGCTTGTGTACCTTACCGGTGCTGCTCTCTGTATCGACAGAGATTCTTCATGGACTGAGGCATTGCTTCTTGCCGGAACCGGTCTTGAACTGATGCAGGCGGGATGGGTTCCACTGGAAATGCCGGAGGAGGAATGGCGTTTAACAGGAGAGGCACTTGAGGCCGGGCTCCAGTTCAGACTACTGTTTGCCATGACAGGGCTTGGTCGACATCAGGAAGCTTTTGCAGAACTTAGCGAAGTGATCAGCACAACTAACTATGATGTAAATGATTACCATACGGAAGCTTCGCTCTTATGGCTTGAAGGGAAACTGTTTCTTGCATGCTCTGACACGCTGAATGCCCTTGGCAGCTTTGCAGAGTCAGCAATTGCCGGAGGTGTGCGGGATCGCTGGAGTGGCTATGCCGTCACAGCAATGGATAGTCTTCTTCCGTATGATGTGACACCACTGCAGTGGGCGCGGGAATACACCTGTTACTCAGGCCCTTGTTTCTCTGATGTTACGGGTATGCTCGGGCCTGACAGTCTATTAAAGGGAACCAGAATGTCCTGGTGCGACTGGAACAGTGACGGTTTTCCCGATCTTTTCACAGGAAGACTTCTTTTTCAGAATGCAGAGGGATCCGGTTTTGCCGATGTAACTTCCCTGTCCGGTCTTGACTCTTGTCGGGGCAACGGCGGTATCTGGGGCGACATCAATGGTGATGGTGTACCTGATCTGGTAACATCCGGAAACCCTGTTCAGCTGTTTGTGAATCACCGCGGGGTTCTTGAGGATGTCACTGAAGCTATTGGGTTAATAGCTACCGATGCATCTGTTGAAGGGGTTGCTCTGCTGGACTGGAACGCCGACGGGTGGCTTGATCTGTATCTTGCCAGTTACGAAAGCGGTCAGGGATCCGGTACGGCGGACGCTTTCTACCTGGGAAGTGAAGACGGTTTTGTTCCTGCTGGAGCTGATCTGGGAATGATACCTTTCCTGGAAGAGCATCTTTGCGGCAGAGGTGTAAGCCCCTGCGACTTCGATCTTGACGGGGATGTTGATATTTTCGTTTCCAACTACAGACTTCAGGAGAACTTCCTCTGGGAGAATGACCGTGGCATCGCTGTAAATTCCTCTCTTGAGAGGGGTGTGGCAGGAGTTGAAACAGATGGCTGGTGGGGGCACACAATAGGCAGCGCATGGGGCGATCATGACAACGATGGTGACTGGGATCTTTTTTCAGCAAACCTTGCCCATCCAAGATACATTGAGTTTTCAGACAGAAGCATGCTGCTTCAGAACAATGACAATTGCTTCACTGATATTCGTGCTAACTCCGGGATCAGTTTTGAAGAAACCCATTCAAATCCCGTGTGGGGTGATTTCAATAATGATGGTCTGCTTGATCTTTTCATAACTTCAATATATCCCGACAGAAGATCTTTCCTTTACATGAACTGCGGTAACGGGCAATTTGAAGATGTGACATGGCTTTCCGGAGCGAGAGTTTTTAATGGATGGGGTGCAGCAGCAGGAGATTTTGACCTGGACGGCCTGCTTGATCTGGCAATTGGTTCAGGAGATGGACCAACTCTTCTCAGGAACACGGCTTCCTCGGAGGATGGCAGCTGGCTGCTTGTTCATGTTGTTCCTCCGGAAGGGGTGAATTCTTCAGCTCTGGGTTGCATTGTCAAGCTGGAGCAGAATGGCGTGGTGTATATGCGACAGATCGAAGGAGGCAGTGGTACCACAAGCCAGAATAGTGGTCTGCTGCATTTCGGACTGCCCTGTAATGATACTTGCCTGATCAAGCTGTACATTCCCGGAGAAGAGGAACCGATAAGCGAGGTTTATGGGTTTCCTGCCGGTGAGGTGTTTGACATCGGCCGTGAATGAGAATATCATCATGGTGTTGTGTTCATAGTGAACACTCATTGAATGGGGGAAAAATGCGAATATTTATGATTGTGCTGCTGGTTGTTGCTGTAACAGCTTCGGCTGGCGTTCGAACAGGTGGAACAGGAATGCCTAATCCATGGTCGTATGATGGCACCTACAGCATTGACGATATATTGGCTGGTGATCTCGACGGAGCTCTTGGTATGGCCATAAAGGATGATGATGCCAACAGCATCTGGATTCTTGTCTGGAGCGATATGCTGAACACCGAGTATGATATGGTCGGTGGATCAGCTACTGGAACATCCTGGTCAGTTACCGGCGGCGTTGATCCTGATGATCAGGCCTACTGCGAATACACTACTGGTAATCAGTGGTTTATGGGCGATTATACAGGTAGCTGGTTTAGTGTTTTTGAAGAGGATGGAACCTGGCTTCGCCACATTGATGGGCCTGCAGCCTGGACAAAGATAATGGGCATGGGTGCCGGGCATGATATGCTCTATGTTGGTGCAGGTGGTGAACTCGGCTGGGGTTCTTACACTGGAACGGAAACCACAGTTACATGGTCAACAATGACTTATGAGTCAGTTTACGGCCTTGCTGTGTGGGGTGATTACCTCTTTGTCGCCTGCGGTATTGCCGGAGCAGACAATGTGTTCATTCACAGTATTGCCACCGACGGAACACCAAGTGCAACACCCGTCTGGTCATGTTATTTTGCAGAGTCTGCATCTGGTGAAGTTGATGGAGGCATTGATTACGATGGAACAAATCTGTGGCTTTATCCTCAGAATGATTTCCTCTACAAGCTTACCATCGATTTTGACCCTTATGCTCTTGACTCTGATACCTGGGCTGCTATCAAGTCTTCTTTCTAAAGAGTTAAGAAAAGAAAATGGCGGAGCCAGACGGCTCCGCCATTTTTTACGGTTTTCTGCAGTCTTCAGCAACATCAACAACAGTACATGAGGGCTTCCCAGGTAAGGTAAGACGCTCTACCTCCCTATATCCCGTCTAGCTTCATGTTAGTTCAGTTCTTCGGATTTAAGGTCTCATGTAGTCATGCCTTCAACCCCATTACCAACACCATACAGTCGGTTCGCTACGTACATAGGTTCTGCCTCATGCTTTCTTCAAGCACACCATTTCTGGGTATGCCCTTGCCTTGTTGGTGTTGTCTTTCCGTCCGGTAACGGCGGAATATGTCGTTCCAGATTTACTCCAGAACAGCTGCCGGGCAACACATACTCCAACCGTCCCAAGGGGGGGTGATGAGCGACAATCAATATTC
>JAGLDB010000193.1 GCA_023145935.1 Candidatus Sabulitectum sp.
CCTGCGGCAATTGATTCACCTGCAGAGCCAATGGTCTGCACCATGTTGTTCTCCAGAATGGTTCCACGCCTTAGAAGCCCTCTGAGAATTCCCATAGAGATAACAGCTGCAGGAATAGAAGCGGAGACAGTCATTCCCACCTTCAAACCCAGATAAGCGTTGGCGGCACCAAGAATCACCGCGAGGATCACACCAAGAACGATGGCTCTCACAGAAAATTCTTTCATTCTTCTCTGAGCAGGTACATAGGGAGGGTAATCACCACCGTCCATGGACTCGTAAGCAAGCGGGGAAAGCTTCTTCTTTTCTTCGCTCATGGTTTTCCTCCTCCTGGTAATAATACCGGCAACAAACTTTATCTCCAGCTTCTACAACGGTGCAGTAAAGAAAAGGGCGAGTCAGGAAGGTGGATAACTATGGTAGATGTTAACGAATGCCGTTCCTGATCCTGATCTTTACTATAATTTCATCCAGTGCCTGCAGAAATCTTGATCTGTCTTTTTTTGCAAAGGGCTTCGGTCCTCCTGTGATCATTCCCTGCTCCCTCAGGTCTGTTAAAAGATTTCTTAAAGAGAGCACATCTCCGATGTTGTTCTCGGTGAAAGGGCGCCCGGTATTGCCGATAACTGCCGCCCCTTTTTTCAAACACCTGGAGGCAAGCGGAATGTCTCCTGAAATGACAATGTCGTCTTTACCTGCGTGTTCAACGATCCAGTCATCAGCCACATCCGCGCCCTTGTCCACAACAACCAGTTCCAGCCAGCTGGATGCGGGAATACGCATCCAGGAGTTGGAAACCAGAATAACCTGCAGACCATATCTTTTAGCAACCCGGAATACTTCCTGTTTCACAGGGCATGCGTCGGCATCAACAAAAACATCAAGCATCAGCAGACTTCTCCTTCTGTGAACTTCGGTTATCCCTGATCCAGGTTTTCTTCACTATTCCCTCTTCTATCCGAATAAACAAATCCTCTTCATAAAGAGAATGGTAGCCCATATGCACATATTGAATAATCTCACCTCTGGGTACACGAAGCTCACCGCTGAACCATTGGGCAAAAACGGGGCTGCTTCCTCTGATCTTTAATATTCCTTCAATACTAACAAGATAAAACCTGCCATCTTTCACCTCCCAGGTGCCAAGATACTTCCGCCAGCATGCAGATGATCTGGTAATGGAAGCATCAGGGATCTGAGAGTCTCTCTGCTTAATGAGCATTTCATGGTCAGCAGGCACTGGGAGCATGACTGGCAATGGGCGTTGAGCAGAAAAGCCCCACGGTCTAGATAGAATTCTTGGAGATTTGCGGAGAATAGTGGAACTATTTGACAATAATCTACGAGGATTATAGCCGACTGTGCGGCTTTTATGACGATGCTGCATTATCGGTCACGCTCCAAGCGGACTGGACATCATTGTTGTGGTCTCACCGTTCAAAATCAATTTCTCGTGAACCTGTGCTGTCATCTTGTACCCTTCAGAATAAATGCAGTTCTGCTCTTTTAACCAACGGGCTGAAGATGCTTCTTTTTCTCTGCTGGCGCAAACAGTGTTTCAATTAAGAAAATGCACTGCACTGGCTTTGAAGAAAAGATAAATGCTTGAACCCGGAGTGACTGAAATCTCATTAAGTACCCCGGTGATAACTGCAACTGTCAGCATGGATCCATCACAAATTTCTTGCTGCAAAACCGTATTTCACTGCACAGCTTTCGTAATACTCCTGTCGCCATCCTCAACATACTGCAAGAGTATGCCTTGACTGAACAACAACCTACGGCATTTCGCGACAGCAAACTGTGATGGAGTCAGGCTATGGATATGTCTGATACTTCAACCTCCACATCCTGGTTGATACCGCTTCTTTCAACTGATTTAACAATTCCAGAAAACCTGTTCCGCTCACTTGTAACTTTCTTTGAAAGAGCTGGTACTCTGTCAGATAATAAGTGACGATGTAATGCGCAGCTATTGATCAATCTCGGCAAGGCACAAATTTATGCGCATAGCACGCCATGTAATTGAATCAGTAACGCAGCAGGTGCTCTGGAGAGCCAGCAGGACGCGTCAGCTATTGCTTGACAGGGTACTATCCTTATGGACATCGAGCCCCACATAGCGTATTAACATCACGGATCACCCTTTCGGTTAGAAGTTTCCAATAAGGGTAAGTTACCCTATCGGAGGTGGTGGTCCAACCATTATGTCTAGCACAATTGATTCAGGTGGAATCACCAGAAATCCATAACCATTTCTGTTTCCTGCATGTCTACATCAACTTCGCCCACTCTGGCCAAAGCTAATCTTCGCCTCTCCCCTCCTGAAAGAGAGGATGCATCTCTACGAGCAAAGCTTTCCAGATCAGAAAGGCGAATATATCCGTTATGTCTAAAGCACACACCCTGCTCCTGCAGAGTTCATTTATTCAGGAGTACCACTGTCAAGACATTTCTGTTATTGTTCGTTACAGGAGGAATTATGATCTCATTTATCTGCAACAACAAAGAAATATCGGCAAACAGCCCGGGCGGGCTTCCTGTTCTTGACTGGATAAGAGCACAGAATGGACTGAAGGGA
Organism: Candidatus Sabulitectum sp.; assembly: GCA_023145935.1. Next base: position 2,582 of record JAGLDB010000193.1, read on the forward strand.
ACCAAAGAGGGATGCAGAGAAGGTGACTGCGGTGCATGTACCGTTGTTGTGGGCAAACCGGGAAAGAATGACATTGAATACTCTGCCCTCTGTTCCTGCCTTCTGCCCATGGGAGAGATCGAAGGCTGCCACCTGGTAACAATTGAAGGTCTTTCATCGAATGACAGCGATGAACTTACCCCATTCCAGAGATCATTCTACGATGAAGCAGCTTCCCAGTGCGGATTCTGCACTCCAGGTATGATAATGAGCCTTACAGGATGTCTTCTTGGCTCACAAGAACTTACATCCTCTTCAGCAATGGAATCCCTTGACGGTAACATCTGCAGATGTACAGGTTATGTTGCGGTAAAAAGAGCTGTTGAGACTGTAATGAAAGCTCTCCCGCAAAAATGGGAGAACCGTATGGAAATGCTCATCGCAAACGGACACATTCCCGCCTACTTCAAAACCATCAAACAAAGACTGGGAAAACTACCAGCAAGCAAAAATTATTCAGATGGAACAATTGTGGCAGGTGGAACAGATATCTACGTACACTCATCAAATGAACTCTCCGGAGAGCAACCGGAATTTCTATCGCGCAGAGAAGATCTGAACTACATCCGTGAGGACAGGGAAGTTATAAGGGTAGGGTCAGCTGTTACATTCAACCAGCTGAGAAGGTCTCCTGTAATATCCCGTATTCTTCCCGGGCTGAAAGACTTCCTTTCAAGGGTTTCCTCAACACAGATCAGGTCAAGAGCCACTGTTGGGGGTAACATTGTGAATGCTTCTCCCATTGCAGACATGGCCATTGTATTCCTGGCATTGAATAGTTCAGTAACTGTCTCCAACAGATCAATTCCTCTCCGGAAATTCTACCTCTCTTACAAAAAGCTCGACATGCAGCCAGGGGAAATTCTTGCCGAGATCTCGTTTCCTGTTCCAAAGCCGGAATGTGTTCTTTCATCATTGAAGGTGGGCAAACGGGAATATCTGGATATAGCAAGTGTGAATTCATCCATGCTTTTCAGGATCGAGAATGGCATTATTCTGTTCGCTAGAGTTTCTGCAGGTGGCGTATCTCCCATTCCATTGCTTCTGGCTGAAACAGGCAATTATCTCTGTGGCCAAACCCTTTCGGAAGAGACTATTGCAAAAGCATGCAGACTTGCCGAAAAAGAGATCTCTCCCATAAGCGATGTAAGAGGATCAAAGCAATACAAGATCCAGCTGTTGAAAGCACAGATCAGAGCTCACCTTACAAGGAATGTTCAGCAATGAAGCACTTTGACGCCATTCTTCATGTAAAAGGTAAATCCATTTTCGTGGGAGATATTCCTGAGCCGGATGGAACACTTCATGCAGCAGTGTTCACTTCTCCATGTGCCCACGGAAAAGTGCTTTCTCTGAATACCTCTGAAGCCGGTTCCATGCCAGGCGTATTCATGATAATCAC
>JAGLDB010000194.1 GCA_023145935.1 Candidatus Sabulitectum sp.
TGAAAGATCTGAATGGTGTTTGTATGCGAAAAATCAGATAAAGAAACCTCTGCAACACACTGTATTATTTACCCAGTTGGCAGAGCGGTTGCTGTTAACCGCCAGGTCGGAGGTTCAAGTCTTACTTGAGGCCTCGGTCGTGTCTCCCAACGAACTTTTTTCTGGTTCAATTCAACCATCGGTAGCAAGCCCATACCCAGATCAAAGAAGACCTTCAGGAACCCCATCATACAGGCAAAAGAGATGAGAATGGAAATGGAGTTGAGCAGCCTGAGCAGGGCAGAGCTTGCAAGAAAGCTTGGGATTTCAAGAGCAAGAGTAACTCAGATATTGAACCTGGTGAAGCTGCCGGAAGACTTGAAAGATGAAATTGAGGGAATGGGGGATTACTGGAGAAGAAGACTGGTAACGGAAAGAATGCTACGGAGTAGGTTAAGTGAAGTGCATCAGCACAAAATTTAGATAAACTAACTTCTCAGCACCTTTTGGTCGGTAGGATTACCCCATACCTCACAGACCAATCCCTGTAACAGAACGTGCACTCTTGTCCCATCCTGATTCAAGTCATATTGACCAGCCGATACCTCTGATGTATTGTCCGTTTTAACAAGAGATTTCATCGTTTCCGATTCACTATCGAAGAACAGGTAAGTGAAATGGTTGAAGCGTTTTTTAAGAAACCCATACTGAACTCTCCCTACGAGTATCTCTCCTGCCAATGGGAGCTTGACGAAGATGGTCAGCCGACCCAGCGCATCTTGGATGAACGCAGGCCCGTCGTCCTGATCACTCCAATTCCAAAGCCCCAGAAGCGGAAGCGTCAGAAGGGTCAGCAGCAGAAAATGGTTTTCGATGAAGCTAAGGTCCTGTCTACAGAGAAGCAGCAGTACGCCAACACTTCCAGTATCAACTCGATTCGGAGGCACCTGGGAAAATGGAGAGCTACTGGGTTCCTGGCGTTAACAACCACGGTACATCTGGTCGTTGGGATTTTGCGGAAATGACAGACGTGTACGACATGCAATCGGACTTCAAAACCCTGATTAATTCAGTAATTCACGTTGCGAAACCGCCACAAGAGAGAAGGTCTAGTATGAGTTTCGACAGAACAGAGCCCTATAACGATCTCCCACCCCTCCCTCCGAAAGCTGATATAGAGACCCGGGCCGTACTACGCAAGACAGTCTCCACCGCACGGATTCTTGCCGAGTTGAAAGGTGTGGGAGGTCTCATCCCGAACCAGTCTATGCTTGTGAGTATCCTGACGGTTCAGGAAGCCAAAGCCAGCTCTGAGATCGAAAACATCGTTACCACGAACGATGCTCTGTTCAAGGCTATTGCTGCAGGCTCCGGCGAGCCGGATCTGGCCACGAAAGAGGTGCTGCGCTACAGCGAATCCCTTTGGGACGGGTATCAGAGGATTAAGGCCGGACAGCAGTTTAGCGTCGAGTTTTTCATCCACCTGGTCCAGGTCATCAAGCAGGATACGAATAGCATTCGGAATAAACCCGGAGTCTATATCGGCACAAGGACACCTCGCAGAGTAACCTACACACCTCCTGCGGGGGAAACCCTTATCCGGAGCATGCTCACACAGCTTGTTGCCTTTATGCAGGTTGAAGACGATCTCGATCCCCTTATCAAACTCGCTCTTACGCACTACCAGTTTGAGGCCATTCATCCCTTCTTTGACGGGAATGGGCGGACTGGTCGTTTGCTCAATATCCTCTTCTTGATCCAGACAGACCTCCTCGACTTACCTGTCCTTTACCTCAGCAAAAGACTCATCGACACAAAGGCCGCTTATCATAGCCATCTTCGGGAGGTTACCGAACAGGGCGCCTAGGAATCCTGGATCCTCTATATCCTCGATGCCGTGGAGCGGACTGCAATCCTAACCCGGCAACTAATCCTTGATATCCGGACCCTATTCGACAAGACGCTTGAGAAGGCTCGGAGAGAGCTACCGAAACGCGTGTATTCGAAGGAGTTGATCGAACTAATCTTTAGTCAGCCGTACACCAAGGGTAAGTTTCTCGTAGATACCGGTATCGCTAAGCGCCAGACTGCCGCAGAGTACCTTAAAGCACTGGAGGGCATAGGGATTTTGAGGCTCCACAAATCCGGTCGGGAGAACCTCTATTTGAATAAAAGTCTTTATGACCTGCTCTCTCGATAACATATCCATGAAACCAGGAATCTTTGACATGTTGACGGAACATGTCGATACCGTTGACATGTCGCACAAATCTGTCGACGAATAGCATAACTATCGACGCTTATTTCTTTCATGTCGATGTTATCGGTAGGTCGTAAAGACGAGTCGAGAAATCTAAGATGTATCGATGTATACAGATATATTGCATTACCTTCCCGTGCCTTCTCATTGCTTAGTTTCAATTTTTGACATCCATGGCCGTAAGTTGAAACAATCCAGGATAGCTGGTTCGGAGTAAGGGAACATATACTCTCCTGGGATAGTGAGGGACTTCCTCTAGGATGTTATACTCTTATTCTAAGAACAGAATCAGACAGAGTTTATTCTAGATTTGTTAAGGTTGAATAATAAATCATTCAAGTTGCTAACCAGCTTTGTGACTTCGCAACAGCAAAGTAGAGCGCAGGATAGAGCCCTGTAGAACCATGTAAAGACCCTGAAACCCTGAAAGTTCAATAAAAACCCCCTGATCTTTCAAGGGGCTCTGGCGCGCCGTGATTAGTCATTATGCTATTTCTCTACTATCTTATTCTTAGTATCTGGAAAATTTCATGAGTACTGCACGATCTGATAACTGCTTCTACAACTTCAACCCCCGGGTCATTCTCTTATATATCATTCCGAACCTGTTTTCTCAGAACTTTGTTATCATTTATCAACCTCGGACATTCACCTGAGCCTTTGCCTGCTTATCTCCGGGAAACCGAACCTCTGCAATATTTCCGGGTTATTTGAGTATAGCATGGAGGAATTTATGATCAGAACTGAGATCAAGTCGGAAAGAGAACTTGTAGCAGCCGCACAGGCTGGTAATTTGACTGCTTTCAATGAACTTGTAAAACGCAGCAGATCTGGAATACTCATTGAACTAACCGGGCTCACAGGCAACAGTCACGATGCCGAGGATGTGATTCAAGAGGCTTTTCTAAGAAGCTTTCTGAAACTCTCCACCCTGAAAGAACCTTACAATTTTGGAGGATGGGTAAGGCTGATAGCCAGAAACATCGCCCGAAACAGACTGCACCGTGAACCGAAATTTGTGCAGTTAAGAGAGGGTTCAGTTCCAAGTCCGGAATTGAGCAACGATGATATCTCCTTGAGAACGGAGCTTGCTCTACTGGCTCTTTCCCGGTTGTCTTCAAAGCTGCGGGAAACCTCCCGTCTGACCTATCTCTCCAGCTATTCTCAAATACAGGTTGCCACAAAGCTGGGTATCCCGCTTGGCACGGTAAAGAGTCGTCTGTGGGAAAGCCGCATCAAAATGAGGAAAGAGGTTATGAGTATGTCAAGAACAGGAATAACTCCGGAACCGGTGAACACAGTGCCAGTTATCAAAATCAAGGAACTCCCGGAGGAGACAATGACAGTACAGACAACCGGACCGGGACTCTACTTCGGCACAGTACTGGAAGATGGTCACCAGGAAACCTGCCGGTTCTTTGACTATCCCGGCGGGGTTCTTACCCAGACAGCACATAGTCAGGTTGTTCGAAAAACACAGATACACCAGAGAGAATGCTTTGAGGTATTGATAGAGCACTCGGATTGCGAACCACGTATCCCGAATGTGCTTCAATACTTTGCCCCGGTATCAGACGGCTTTGACTGGGTGATGAATGTAACAGCAGACGAAGCGTATCCTCAAACACGATTTTTCAATGAAGGTGAAGAGCTGTTTCCATCCACCTATTCCAGTGGAGAGTGTGATGAGTATTCCGCCAGTGTTGTAAACCTGACAATTGGAGACATCAACTACGGCCAGTGTCTTGCTGTATTCTGGAGCTGGCAGAATGGTACAC